>NZ_JBVJMN010000012.1:0-148530 GCF_055584185.1 Streptomyces sp. NPDC104202
CCCCCCCCCCCCCCCCCCCCCCCCCCCCCCCCCCCCCCCCCCCCCCCCCCCCCCCCCCCCCCCCCCCCCCCCCCCCCCCCCCCCCCCCCCGACGCGCTCCCGCCGGGTCAGCCGGCCGGGGTGAGGGCGACGAGCTCGTCGACGGTGCGGGCCACGGTGCCGAAGAGGTCGGTGACCGTCGTGAGGGCGGCGGCCTGGAGGGCGTCGGACGGCAGGACGCCGCCGTCGGGGGCGGCCAGCGGGCGGGTGGCGGTGGCCTCGGCGACCACGGTGGGACGGTAGCCGCGGTGGAAGGCGCCCTGGGCGGTGAAGAGGACGCACATGTGCGTCATGAAGCCGGCGATGACGAGGTCGCCGTCGGCACCGAGGCCCTGGAGGGTCTCGTGGAGGTCGGTGGCGTGGAAGGCGTCGGGGAACTGCTTGACGACCACCTTCTCCCCCTCGACCGGGGCGACCTCGTCGCTGATGGCCCCGATGTCGGCCCGGATGTCGTAGGGGGTGCCCTCTCCCCCGTCGTTGACGACGTGCACGACGGGCGTCCCGGCGGCGCGGGCGGCCGCGAGCAGCCTGGCGCCCGCGGCGAGCGCCTCCTCGGCCCCGTCGAGGCGCATGACGCCGGAGCGGTAGGTGTTCTGGAAGTCGACCATGATCAGGGCCGATCCGGCCAGGCGCGGGAGGTCCTGGGGAAGGCCGATCACCTCGCGCAGGGTGGCGGAGGCGGTCGTGGTGGGGGCGGTCGAGGCGGTGGTGGTCACGGGGTTCCCTTTCGGCGGGTGGAGGCGAGGGGTGTTACACACGCTAACACATCTCGTAATCGATGATTACGAGAGAACGGGTGCGGCGCTCCCTTCGCGGCGAACCCCCAGGTCCGGGCTGTTAGCGCTGTTATCGTGGGGCCATGTCGACGGCCCGAGAACGCATCCTGGAAGCCACCGGAGAGCTGCTCGCCACCAAGGACGCCCTGGCCATCTCGACCCGCGCCATCTGCGACCGCGCCAAGGTCGGCATGCCCGAGATCTACCGCCAGTTCGGCGACAAGCAGGGGCTGCTCACGGCCGTGGCCGACGTCGGCTTCGAGCGCTTCCTCGCCGACAAGCGGCGCAACCCGCTCACCGACGATCCGGTGGCGGACCTCCGCACCGCCTGGGACAGCCACGTCGCGTTCGCGCTGCGCAACCCCCACCTCTACCGGCTGATGTTCACTCCGACGGGTGACGCCAAGCCGCGCGCGATCGACGAGGCCCGGGCGATCCTCCTCCAGGCCGTCGAGCGCTGCCGCGACGCCGGACGTCTGCGCACGGCCCCCGAACTCGCCGGCCAGACGATCCTCTCCGCCAACGTGGGCGTGTGCATGATGGCGCTCTCCTTCCCCGACCCGTTCGGGGATCCCGCCATCTCGTGGTCGGTGCGCGACGCTGTCATCGGCAAGGTCACCGGCGACGAGCGGGAGGACGCGCGGATCGGCACCGCGACCGTCCTCGCCCAGGCGCTCGTCGGCACCCTCACCGGCACCTCGCCCGCCGACGGCGCGGCCCTCGGCCGCCTCACGGACGCGCTGCGCCCGCCGGTCCGCCCGGACCCGCGGGCCTGACCCCGCCACCGACGGCACGAAGGGCCTCCCGGGAATCCCGGGAGGCCCTTCGTGGACGGGCCCGGCGCGCGGCCGGCCCGCCTCAGTAGGTCGTGGGCACGTAGCTGTAGCAGAAGCCCTTGCCGGCCCCGCCGCCGCTCCAGTCCGGGTCGCCCTCGAACATCAGCATGTCGCCGGTCCGCGGGCCCACGATGCCGTCGGCGGACAGGGAGCCGCCCGTGCCCTGCTGCACCTGGATCACGGCCTGACGGGTCTTCGGGCCCCAGATCCCGTCCTCGACGACCTTGGCGACACCCCAGTAGCGGCCGCGGTCGATCGCGTAGTTGATCAGGTGCTGCACGCACCGGACGGCGTTGGTGCCGTTCGGGTAGCCGTTGCCGATGTACGACGCGCCGGTCGACGCGCTCGCGCTGCCGCCCGTCACGGTCCCGGTGAGCAGGGCGGCGGCGGCCGCGACGAGGGCGGCCTGCGACGTGAGCTTCTTGAACAAGGCAGGTTCTCCTGGAGAGGTGGACGGAAGTGGTGCGGCCACCACTCTCCGCCGCCCCGGACCAGGGGTGCGACGGCTCCGCCGGGATGGGACGTCCCATCCCGCGGACACCCCCTCCGACCTGCGCGGAGGGACGCGTCCCAGGGTCATCCGGGGACGCGTGAGCCGACCCGCGGGAGGCTCCGGAGCCGAGCCGCCGGGGACGGCGGGGTCAGGTCTGGTTGACCGGGAGGACGTCGGGCGACAGCGCGCCGGCGCGGGCGGCGGCCGAGGTCATGCGGCGCCGGTGGTGGCGGCGGCAGAGGACCTCGTAACCGATCTCCTCCGAGGGCCGGTTGACGTCGCCGACCACGACCTGTTCGCCCTCGACGACCATCTCGCCGCCCACCGTGCGGGCGTTGTGCGTGGCGCGCGCGCCGCACCAGCAGAGGGCCTCGACCTGGAGCTGTTCGATCCGGTCCGCCAGCTCGATGAGCCGCTGCGAACCGGGGAAGAGCTTGGTCCGGAAGTCCGTGGTGATGCCGAACGCGAAGACGTCCATTCCCAGGTCGTCGACGATCCGGGCGAGCTGGTCGATCTGGTCCGGGGCGAGGAACTGCGCCTCGTCCACGATCACGTAGTCCGCCTTGCCGCCCTGGGAGAGCTGCCCGACGAGGTAGGCGTAGAGGTCCATGCCCTCGCCGGCCTCGACCGCCTCCGTCACCAGGCCGAGGCGGGAGGAGAGCTTGCCCTCGCCCGCCCGGTCGTCACGGGTGAAGATCACGCCCTGGAGCCCGCGGGCCGACCGGTTGTGGCCGATCTGGAGGGCCAGGGTGCTCTTCCCGCAATCCATCGTTCCGGAGAAGAAGACCAGCTCGGGCATGACGGGTCGGGGACCTTTCAGGTCGTGGGGGGTGAGGGGCGGGTAGGGGTGGCGGGGGGTCAGGAACGGACTTCGAGCAGCGGGACGAGCTGCTCCGCGGGGGTCATCGACCCGTGCATCCCGGCCATCGCGGACTCGTGGGGCTCGTTGACGGAGGCGGTGATCGCGACGTCGTCGTGGGCCGCGGCGACGACGTCGCCGATGCGCCCGTGGACGCGCGCGTCGATCTCGTCCCCGAACCAGCCGAGGGCGATGGCCTCGTCGCGGCCCGCGACCCAGAACTGCTCGCCGACGACCTCGCGCCAGCAGGTCAGGACGTCCGCCTCGGCGCCGGGCACCGCGTAGACGTGCCGCGCGCGGCCTTCGCCGCCGAGCAGGGCGACGCCGGCGCGCAGCTCCCAGTCCTCGTCGAAGTCGATGCGGTGCCGGTCGTCGAACGGGATGTCGACCATGCCGTGGTCCGCCGTGACGTACAGCGTCGAGCGGGGCGGCAGCTGCTCGGCGAGCCGCTGCACCAGCCGGTCGACGAACATCAGCTGGCCGCGCCAGGCGTCGGAGTCGATGCCGAAGCGGTGGCCCGCGCCGTCGAGTTCGCTGTAGTACGTGTACACCAGCGAACGGTCGCCGGCGGCGAGCTGCTCGGCGGCGAAGTCCACGCGCTCCTCGCCGGAGAGCCGCCCGTGGAACGTTCCGCCGCTGAGCGCGACCTTGGTCAGCGGGGTCTGCTCGAAGATCGGGGAGGAGACCTGGGCGGTGTGGATCCCGGCGTCGTGCGCGAGCTGGAAGACCGTCGGGTACGGCTGCCAGACGTGCGGCGGGGTCCACGGCTTCCAGCGCAGCTGGTTCATCAGCGCGCCGGTGTCGGGGTCGCGCACCGTGTAGCCGGGCAGGCCGTGCGTGCCGGGGTAGCGCCCGGTGCCGACCGAGGCCAGCGAGGTCGCGGTGGTGGCGGGGAACCCGGCGGTGATCGGGCGGCCCGTGCCGCCGCGCGAGGAGCCGAGCAGCGAGGTCAGGTAGGGCGCCTCGTCCGGGTGGGACCTGATCTGCTCCCAGCCGAGGCCGTCGATCAGGAAGACGCAGTTCCGGTCGGCCGGCGCCAGCTCCGCGATCCGCGGGGCGAAACCGGGCACGCCTTGGCCGGCGACGAGCGTCGGCAGCAGGTCGCCGAGCGAGCCGGAGGTGTACTCGGGCACCGGCGCGCTCGCGGGGGCGAGCGGGACCGGGTCGTCGGGCCAGCCGTGGGTCATGCCGGCGGGCTGCGCCATCAGCGGGTGGGCGCGGCGGTCGCCGCGATGGCTTCGGAGAGGGCCTGGGCGAAGGCGAGCGTCTGCCGGACGGTGTCCGGTCCGTCGCCGGCCTCGCTCACCCGCAGGCTCAGGTCGTCGGCGGTGGCGTTGCCCGTGTAGCCGTGGTCGGCGTCGCAGTTGGAGTCGCCGCAGGCGGCGGGCTCCAGGTCGATGCGGGAGACCGCGCCCCAGCCGATGGTGAGGACGACCTCGCGGGGCAGCGTGCCCGGCGTGTACGACTCCGGGTTGGCGACCACCCGGCTGACGACGACCGACGAGATCCGGTCGAGCTTCACGGACTCGGTGGACGTCGTGGCGTAGGGCGTCGGGGAGCTGGTGTCCGCGGCCTGCTCGTCGGTGTGGCTGACGATGAAGCGGTGCGGGGTCAGGACGAGGACGGTGACGTGGCGCCGGACCTCGTTCGCGTCGAACGTGGTCTCCTGGTGGACCACGTAGGACGCGACGGCCTCGCCGCCGACGGCGGCCTCCACCGCCTCGGCCACGAGTGCCGGGTAGTAGCCGCTGCGCTCGATCGCCGCGCGCAGCCCCTGGGTCGTCGTCCCGCTCTTTGCCATGGACTCCATCCTACGGGGCCGTGGGCCCCCTCCGGCCCCGTCAGTAACGGGGCAGGCTGCGCGGACCGAGGTCGGTCCGGGGCGCCGGAGGGGCCAGCCGGACGGTGGCGCCGAGGACGGAGAGCCCGCGCGGGGCGACCACCACCGGCTCCAGGGAGACGGCGACCACCTCGGGATGGTCGTCGACGAGCCGTGAGACCCGCAGCAGCAGCTCTTCGAGGGCCGGGGTGTCGACGGGTGCGGAGCCGCGCCAGCCGAAGAGCAGCGGCGCGGTCCTCAGCGAGCGGACGAGGTCGGCGACGTCCCGGTCGGTGGCCGGGACCAGCCGGTGGGCCGTGTCGCCGAGCAGTTCGGAGGGTGCGCCCGCGAGGCCGAAGGAGAGGACGGCGCCGACGGCGGGGTCGATCGCGGAGCGCACGACGGTGTCGACGCCCCGGGGCACCATCGCCTGGACGACGGGCTGGAGCTCCTCCGGCTTACCGAGGACCTCGGTGAGTTCGGCGTACGCGGTGCGGAGCTGTTCCTCGGAGGCGAGGTCCAGGCGGACGCCGCCGAGGTCGGGCCGGTGGCGCAGGTGCGGCGCCGTCGTCTTGAGGGCGACGGGGTAGCCGAGGCGCGCGGCGGCCGCGACGGCGGCGTCGGGGGTGGGCGCCGGCAGGGTCGGACGGACGGCGACGCCGTACCGCGCGAGCAGCTCCCCGGCCTCGTCGGTGCCGAGGGTCACACCCCGGGAGTCGGCGTCGTCGGCGTCCCTGTCGCCGAGCACGCGCGCGATGAGGGCGGCGGCGCCCGCCTCGTCGATGTCCTCGTACTCGGGAACCCGTCCGGGGTCGGCCGCCTGACGCCGCCACTGGCCGTACCGCACCGCCTCGGCCAGCGCCCGCACCGCCCGCTCGGCGGCGGGATAGGCGGGGATGGCGGCGGGCGCCGCGGGGGCCGGGGGCGCCTCCTCCGCTCCGGCGGGCCGAGCCGCACGGGTGGCGGCGTCGGCGCCGGCGGGCGGGGCCGTGTGAGGCACGTCGCCTCCGGGGCGCGCGGTGGAGGGGGCGGCGACGCCGGCCTCGGGGCGGGACCCGGTCGGGGTGTCCGCCGCGGCCGGGTCCGGCCGGCGGACGGCGGCGGGGGTCGTGCCGTCGCGGCCGGGAGGGGCGGGGCGCGTGCTCGTGGCGACCGCGAGGGCCTCGGCGAGCCCGCCCATCTCGACGTGGACCACGACGACGGGCTTGGTGGGCGCGGGGGCCGAGGCGACGGCCTCGCGGAGGGCGGCGGCGAGGACCTCGCCGTCGCCGAACTCGGTGGCGCCGTTCTCGCCGACCCAGGGGATCGCGGTGACGACGACCGCGTCGGACGTCTCGTCGGCGAGCGCCGCCGCCAGGGCGTCGCGGAAGTCCGCCGGCACCGCGCCCGTCGTGAGGTCGAGCGGGCGCAGCGGCCGCAGCCCCTCGGTCAGGCAGGCGTCGTAGGTGAGGAGGCCGAGCGACTCGGAGTTGCCGAGGATCGCGACGCGGGGCCCTGCGGGCAGCGGCTGGGCGGCGAGCAGGAGGCCGGCGTCGACGAGTTCGGTGACGGTGTCGACGCGGATGACGCCGGCCTGGCGAAGCAGCGCGGAGACGGTGGCGTGCGGGATGCGGGTGACCGGGACCCGGTGGCCGGGTGGGGCGCTGCCGCTGTGCCGGGCTCCCTTGACGACCACGACCGGCTTGACGGCGGCGGTGCGGCGGGCGAGCCGGGTGAACTTGCGGGGGTTGCCGATCGACTCCAGGTAGAGGAGGACGACGTCGGTTCCGGGGTCGTCGTACCAGTGCTGGAGGAAGTCGTTGCCCGAGACGTCGGCGCGGTTGCCGGCCGAGATGAAGGAGGAGAGGCCCGCGCCGCGGCGGTGGAGCCCGGCGAGGAGGGCGATGCCGATGGCGCCCGACTGCGTGAAGAGCCCGATGCGGCCGGCGGCCGGCATCTGGGGGGCGAGCGAGGCGTTGAGCCGGACGTCGGCGGCGGTGTTGATGATCCCGAAGGCGTTCGGGCCGATGATGCGCATCCCGTACGAGCGGGCCTGCCGGACGAGCCGGCGCTGGCGCTCCCGGCCCTCGGCCCCGCTCTCCGCGTATCCGGCGGAGAGGACGACGACGCCGCGGACGCCGTGCTCGCCGCAGTCGGCGACGGCCTCGGGGACGCGTTCGGCGGGGACGGCGACGATCGCCAGGTCCACCGGTTCCCCGATGGCGCCGACGGACGGGTGGGCGGGGACGCCGTCGAGCTCGGCGGGGCCGTCGGTGAGCGCGGCGTTCACCGCGTACACGCGGCCGCCGAAGCCGGCGCCGACCAGGTTGCGGAGGACGGTCCTGCCGACGCCGCCGGGGGCCCGTCCGGCGCCGACCACGGCGACGGAGCGGGGGTCGAGGAGCCGCTGGACGGAGCGCGCCTCCGCGCGCTGTTCCCGGGCGCGCTGGACGGCGAGGGAGCGGTCGGTGGGTTCGAGGTCGAGGTGGAGCCGTACGGAGCCGTCCTCGAAGCTGCGCTTCTGGGTGTAGCCGGCGTCCGTGAAGACCTTGATCATCTTGTTGTTGGCGGGGAGCACCTCGGCGGCGAAGCGCCGGATGTCCCGCTCGCGCGCCACGGCCGCGATGTGTTCGAGGAGGGCGGAGGCGACGCCGCGGCCCTGGTGGGCGTCCTGGACGAGGAAGGCGACCTCGGCCTCGTCGGCGGGGCGGGAGGCGGGCATCCCCCGGTCGTCGATGCGGTCGTAGCGGACGGTGGCGATGAACTCGCCGCCCACGGTCGCCGCGAGCCCCACCCGGTCCACGAAGTCGTGGTGGGTGAAGCGGTGGACGTCCTTGGCCGACAGGCGGGGGTAGGGGGCGAAGAAGCGGTAGTACTTCGACTCGTCCGAGACCTGCTCGTAGAAGCTGACGAGCCGCTCGGCGTCGTCGGCGGTGATGGGTCTGATGCGGGCGGTGCCGCCGTCGCGGAGGACCACGTCCGCTTCCCAGTGGTCGGGGTAGGCGTGCTCCGGCCGGGCCGGTCGTTCCGTCGCTTCCGACTGCTCCGACGCGCTGTGCATGGGGTCAGCCTACGGCCGCGACACCGGCGTGGCACCGCTCGCGCGGCGGGGGTGTGCCGTGCAAGGTAGGGAGGGCCGAAAGGCGGTCCGGTCCGGGCCGAAGGTCGGCGCGAGCACCACGCAGCACATGAGAGACTGGTCTAGACAACCCGCTTGAGACCCGAAGGGCAACACCATGGCTGAGCGCCGCGTCAACGTCGGCTGGGCCGAGGGCCTGCACGCCCGCCCCGCGTCCATCTTCGTCCGTGCCGCCACGGCGTCCGGCGTCCCGGTGACCATCGCCAAGGCCGACGGCTCCCCGGTGAACGCCGCGTCCATGCTCGCCGTGCTCGGCCTGGGCGCGCAGGGCGGCGAGGAGATCGTCCTGGCCTCCGACGCCGACGGCGCCGAGGTCGCGCTGGACCGTCTCGCGAAGCTGGTGGCCGAGGGCCTCGACGAGCTCCCCGAGACCGTCTGAGCCGCTTTCCCGCGGAATCCCGACCGGATTCCGCCCACGCAGAGCCGTGACCGCAGAAACAAAGGCGGTCACGGCTTTCGCTTTCCCGGGAGCCTTTATTTCGGGCAGCACGAACAGCGCCCGCCGAATTACTCTTCTTTGTATACGGCCACTGCGTTAATTCCGGACGCTCGCCGTGTTGACGACATGTTGCGAAACCCTCACACGGCCGCGCTCCCGTGTTTTCAGACGATGCAGCGGCAGGGTGCGCTCCGCGTGCAGCGCGGTCAGCGCCCTGGCCCGCTCGGCGTCGCCGCGCGCCACCGCGTCGACGATCGCGCCGTGCTCGGACCAGACCTCGACCGGCTGGGCGGGCTGGTCCACCGTGTACATCCAGGCGATCTTGTGGCGCAGCTGGGTGAGCAGCGCCGTCAGGGCCGGGCTGCCCGATGCCTGCGCGAGGGTCTCGTGGAACCAGCCCCCGAGCGAGCGCAGGTCCTCGCCCTGGCCGCGCCGGGCCCGCTCCTGGCCCAGCCTGACCAGGCCCCGCAACACTTGGGGGGGGGGGGGGGGGGGGGGTGGGCCCCCCCCCCCCCCCCCCAGCGGTTCCAGCAGCGACCGCATGTCGAGGAGGTCGGCCGCCTCCTGGTCCGTCGGCTCGGCGACGTGCGCGCCCGCGTGCCGGCGGGTGAGGACGAAGCCCTCGGACTCCAGGGTGCGCAGGGCCTCGCGGACCGGGACGCGGGAGACCCCGTACCGGCGGGCGAGCTGTTCCTCGGTCAGCCGACTGCCCCGCTCGTAGACACCGGAGACGATGTCGTCCCGGATCGCCGTGCATACCGACTGCGCGGGAATGCGCATGTCCGACCTCCGCCTTGGTCCGCGCGAGACAATTCGAGCGGCGCCTGTTCTGCGCCTGATCTTCGACTCTATTGCAGCGCGCCGGAATTTCCGATGCCCCGACGGAATTCTTGGCGAATGGACACCGCCACGGGCAGCGAAAAGCCCCGGCTCAGTACGAGCCGGGGCTTTTGCGACGCGCTGCGCGGGCGGTGCGGGTCAGACCGCGACGCCGCGGGCGCGGAGGTACGCGATCGGGTTGATGTCGGAGCCGTAGTCCGCGCCCGTGCGCGCCTCGAAGTGGAGGTGCGGGCCGGTGGAGTTGCCGGTCGAGCCGGAGACGCCGATCGGCTGGCCGGGCTCGACGGTCTGGCCGACGTGGACCCCGACGGAGGAGAGGTGCCCGTACTGGGTGAACGTGCCGTCGTTCATCTTGATGACGATGTTGTTGCCGTACGCGCCGCCCCAGCCGGCCTCGACGACGGTGCCGGAGCCGACGGAGACGACCTGCGTGCCGTAGGCCGCGTGGAAGTCGACGCCGGAGTGGCTGCCGGAGGACCAGAGCGAACCGCCGGTCTGGTAGCCGGTGGAGATGTAGGAGCCGGCGACGGGGAGCTGGAAGGAGGCCAGGCGGCGGCGCTCGGCCTCGCGGGCGGCGCGCTCACGCTCCAGCCGGATCTCCTTGGCGCGGGCCTCGGCCTTGCGCTTCGCCTCGGCCTTGGCCTTGGCCTGGGCGATGACCTCGACGGCCTCCCGCTCCTGGGCGGCGGCCTGGGCGTTGAGCCGGTCCACGAGGGAGTCCTCGGTGATCACCTGGGTGAGGCCGGTGTCCTCGGGGGAGCGGTTGTCCGTGTCGGCGGCGAGCGCCGGGGAGGCGAGGGTTCCGATGACGCCGGTGGTGGCGAGGGTCGCGACGCCTGCGATGCCCACGCCGCGGCGTGCCATCCGGCTCGGACCACGATGCTTCCCGGTGGCACGGGTGAACGCCATGAAGTGGCTGGTCCTTTCCTTCCTTCTCGCCTACCGGGTTAGCTGACGGGTTCGGAGCAGGAAGGTCTCCTACGGGCCCCTCCGTACGGGACGAAGGCGTCCGATTCACCCCAGGGACGTGTGGGTCCCCGGCTCCCCAGGCTCGCGCCTGACGGGGACTCGGCGATGACTGTCCGATGCCGCGGCTGCGGCACGTGCAACTGACGGACAGCCGCACCGACGCTATGCGGATCGTCTTTCAATCACCAACCGGACAGGCATTTTGTAAGACATGCCACAGGTCAAACGATCACCGGTGCTCCCAATACGGACAAACGGGAAGACCCCGACGAACCTGCCGTCGGGGTCCTCCCGTTGCCTCACGAGGGCCGGAATCAGCCCGTCACGACGGTCACTTCGCCGATGCCGAGCTCCCGCACCGGCTCCGCGATCTGCGCCGCGTCGCCCACCAGCACCGTCACGAGCCGGTCCACGGGGAAGGCGCTGACGACGGCCGCGGTCGCCTCGACCGTGCCCGTCTCCGCCAGCCGCGCGTACAACTGGGCCTGGTAGTCGTCCGGGAGGTGCTGCTCGACCTGGTCGGCGAGCGTCCCGGCGACGGAGGCGGCCGTCTCGTACTTCAGCGGCGCGACGCCCACCAGGTTCTGCACGGCGGTCTCCCGCTCCGCGTCCGTCAGCCCCTCGGCGGCGAGGGTGCGCAGCACCTGCCACAGGTCGGCGAGGGCCGGACCGGTGTTGGGGGTGTCGACGGAGCCGCTGATGGCGAGCATCGAGGCGCCGTCGCCCGCGGCGTTCGAGCGGAGCACCTGGCCGAAGGCCCGCACGCCGTACGTGTAGCCCTTCTCCTCGCGCAGGACCCGGTCGAGCCGCGAGGTGAGGGTGCCGCCGAGGCAGTACGAGCCGAGGACCTGGGCCGGCCAGACGCGGTCGTGCCGGTCGGGACCGACGCGGCCGGTGAGCAGCTGGGTCTGGACGGCGCCGGGACGGTCCACGATGACGACCCGTCCGGTGTCGTCGGCGGTGATCGGCGGCATCGGGAGCGGCTCGGCCGGCTCGCCGGTCCAGGCGCCCAGCGTGTCCGCGAGGACCTTGTCGAGGTCGACGCCGGTCAGGTCGCCGACGACGACCGCGGTGGCCGTGGCGGGCCGCACGTACGCCTCGAAGAAGGCGCGCACGGCGGCCGCGTCGATCGCGGCGACGGTCTCCTCGGTGCCCTGGCGGGGCCGGGACATCCGGGAGGCGGCCGGGAAGAGCTCCTTGGAGAGCTGCTTGGCGGCGCGGCGGCCCGGGTTGGCCGTCTCGTGCGGGATCTCGTCGAGCCGGTTGCGCACCAGGCGCTCGACCTCGGTCTCCAGGAACGCCGGGGCGATCAGGGCCTCGGCCAGCAGCCCCAGGGCCTTGGGCAGCCGGGAGGCGGGCACCTCCAGGGAGACCCGGACGCCCGGGTGGTCGGCGTGCGCGTCGAGCGTGGCGCCGCAGCGCTCCAGCTCGGCCGCGAACTCCTCCGCGCTGTGCTGGTCGGTGCCCTCCGAGAGCGCCCGCGCCATGATGGTGGCCACGCCGTCGAGACCGGCGGGCTCGGCGTCCAGCGGGGCCGGCAGGAAGATCTCCACCGCCACGACCTGCTGGCCGGGGCGGTGACTGGTCAGCAGCGTCAGGCCGTTGTCCAGGGTCGTCCGGTCCGGGGCGGGGAAGGCCCAGGGCCTGGCGACACCCGGCGCCGGCTGCGGGTGGAAGTCCATGCTGGTCAAAGACACGGCAGCGTCGGTCACTGGTCCGCTCCCTCTTCCTCGTCGCTGTCGCTCTCGTCGGCGGCCACCGGCTCGTAGACCAGGACCGCGCGGTTGTCCGGGCGCAGCTTGGCCGCGGCGACCGCCTGCACCTCCTCGGCGGTGACGGCCAGGACCCGGTCCACGGCCGTCAGGGCGAGCTGCGGGTCGCCGAACAGCACGGCGAACCGGCACAGTTCGTCGGCACGGCCCGCCACGGTGCCCAGCCGGTCCAGCCACTCGCGCTCCAACTGGGCCTGCGCGCGCTCCATCTCCTCGGGCGTCGGGCCCTCGGCCGCGAACCGCGCGAGCTCCTCATCGACGGCCGCCTCGATCTGCGGGACCTCGACGCCACCGGAGGTCTTCACGTCCAGCCAGCCCAGCGAGGGCGCGCCGGCCAGGCGCAGCAGGCCGAAGCCGGCGGCGACGGCCGTGCGGTCGCGGCGGACCAGCCGGTTGTGCAGGCGGGAGGACTCGCCGCCGCCCAGGACCGTCAGCGCCAGGTCGGCGGCGTCGCACTCGCGCGTGCCGTCGTGCGGCAGCCGGTAGGCGGCCATCAGCGCGCGGGCCGGGACCTCCTCCTCGACGACCTCGCGCAGCTGCTCGCCGATGACGTCCGGGAGGGAGCCGTCGCGCGGCGGCCGCTTGCCGTCGTGCTGCGGGATGGAGCCGAAGTACTTCTCGATCCAGGCGAGGGTCTGCTCCGGGTCGATGTCGCCGACGACGGACAGCACCGCGTTGTTCGGGGCGTAGTACGTGCGGAAGAAGTTCCGCGCGTCCTCCAGCGTCGCCGCGTCCAGGTCGGCCATGGAGCCGATCGGCGTGTGGTGGTAGGGGTGACCCTCCGGGTAGGCCAGCGCCGTGAGCTTCTCGAAGGCCGTGCCGTAGGGCACGTTGTCGTACCGCTGGCGGCGCTCGTTCTTGACGACGTCCCGCTGGTTCTCCATGGACTCGTCGTCCAGGGCGGCCAGCAGGGAGCCCATGCGGTCGGCCTCCAGCCAGAGCGCGAGCTCCAGCTGGTGGGTGGGCATGGTCTCGAAGTAGTTGGTGCGCTCGAAGCTCGTCGTGCCGTTGAGCGAACCGCCCGCGCCCTGCACCAGCTCGAAGTGACCGTTCCCGTGGACCTGCTTCGAGCCCTGGAACATCAGGTGCTCGAAGAGGTGGGCGAGGCCCGTGCGGCCCTCGACCTCGTGGCGCGAGCCGACGTCGTACCAGAGGCAGACCGCCGCGACCGGGGTCAGGTGGTCCTCCGACAGCACCACACGCAGGCCGTTCGCCAACCGGTGCTCGGTCGCTGTCAGGCCGCCGGAGCCGGCCTCGGCCGTGGCCGTGTGACCCATGGGCATGTACGTCCCTTCGATCGCGATGTGAAAAAGTCCTGCCACTGTATGCAAGCGCGCCGACACCTGGCGAAGTTCCCGCCCGGTCCTGATGTCCCTCTTCCGGGTCGCGGTCGGCGTTGTCGGTGGCACGGTCCACAATGGTCCGCGTCAGATCAACCTTGTTGGTGAAGGAGCCGCAGCCGCGATGGCCCGCCGCAGCACGAAGACACCGCCGCCGGACGACGCGTTCGAGGAGCGAATCCTCGACATCGACGTCGTCGACGAGATGCAGGGCTCCTTCCTCGAGTACGCGTACTCGGTGATCTACTCGCGCGCGCTCCCGGACGCCCGCGACGGGATGAAGCCCGTCCAGCGCCGCATCGTCTACCAGATGGGCGAGATGGGGCTGCGCCCCGACCGCGGCTTCGTGAAGTGCGCCCGCGTCGTCGGCGAGGTGATGGGCAAGCTCCACCCGCACGGCGACGCGTCGATCTACGACGCCATGGTCCGCATGGCGCAGCCGTTCTCCATGCGGCTCCCGCTGGTCGACGGCCACGGCAACTTCGGTTCCCTCGGCAACGACGACCCGCCGGCCGCCATGCGGTACACCGAGTCGCGGATGGCCCCGGCCGCGCTGCTCATGACCGAGTCCATCGACGAGGACACGGTCGACTTCGCGCCGAACTACGACGGGCAGGAGCAGGAGCCGGTCGCGCTCCCCGCCGCCTACCCGAACCTCCTGGTCAACGGCGCGTCCGGCATCGCGGTCGGCATGGCGACCAACATGCCGCCGCACAACCTCGGCGAGGTCATCGCGGCCGCCCGGCACCTGATCCGCCACCCGAGCGCCGACCTCGAGACCCTCATGCGGTTCGTGCCCGGCCCCGACCTGCCCACCGGCGGCCGGATCGTCGGCCTCTCCGGCATCAAGGACGCCTACGAGTCGGGCCGCGGCTCCTTCAAGATCCGCGCCACGGCGACCGTGGAGACGGTGACGGCCCGCCGCAAGGGCATCGTCGTGACCGAGCTGCCCTTCACGGTCGGTCCCGAGAAGGTCATCTCCAAGATCAAGGACCTGGTCGGTTCCAAGAAGCTCCAGGGCATCGCGGACGTCAAGGACCTCACCGACCGCAGCCACGGCCTGCGCCTCGTCATCGAGGTCAAGAACGGCTTCGTGCCCGAGGCCGTCCTGGAGCAGCTCTACAAGCTGACGCCGATGGAGGAGTCCTTCGGCATCAACAACGTGGCACTGGTCGACGGCCAGCCGCTCACCCTCGGCCTCAAGGAGCTCCTGGAGGTCTACCTCGACCACCGCTTCGAGGTCGTCCGGCGCCGCTCCGAGTTCCGCCGCACCAAGAAGAGCGACCGCCTCCACCTGGTGCTCGGCCTGCTCGTCGCGCTGCTCGACATCGACGAGGTCATCCGCCTCATCCGGGAGAGCGACAACTCCGCGCAGGCCAAGGAGCGCCTGATGGAGCGCTTCTCGCTGAGCGAGATCCAGACGCAGTACATCCTGGACACCCCGCTGCGCCGCCTCACCCGCTTCGACCGGCTGGAGCTGGAGACCGAGCGCGACCGGCTCAACGGCGAGATCGACGAGCTGACCGGCATCCTCGACTCCGACGCCGAGCTGCGCAAGCTCGTCTCGGCGGAGCTGGCCGCGGTCGCCAAGAAGTTCGCCACCGACCGCCGCACGGTCCTGCTGGAGTCCGCCGGCGCGCCCGTCGCGGCGGTGTCGCTCCAGGTCGCGGACGACCCCTGCCGGGTCCTGCTCTCCTCGACCGGCCTCCTCGCGCGCACGGCGAGGGCCGAGCTGCCCCCGGTCGACCCGGAGGGCGCCCGGGCCAAGCACGACGTCATCCTCTCCGCGGTGGCGGCCACCCAGCGCGGTGACGTCGGTGCGGTGACCTCGGCCGGCCGGCTGCTGCGGATCGCGGTGATCGACCTGCCGCAGCTCCCGGACACCGCGAGCGCCCCGAACCTGGCGGGCGGCGCGCCGCTCTCGGAGTTCCTGTCCCTGGAAGCCGACGAGACGGTGGTCTGCCTGACCACGCTCGACGAGTCCTCCCCCGGCCTCGCCCTCGGCACGCTCCAGGGCGTGGTGAAGCGCGTGGTGCCGGACTACCCGGCGAACAAGGACGAGCTGGAGGTCATCACCCTCAAGGACGGTGACCGGATCGTCGGCGCGACCGAACTGCGCACCGGCGAGGAGGACCTGGTCTTCATCACCTCCGACGCCCAGCTGCTGCGCTACCAGGCCGCGCAGGTCCGGCCCCAGGGCCGCCCCGCGGGCGGCATGGCCGGCATCAAGCTGACCGCCGGCGCCGAGGTGCTCTCCTTCACCGCGGTCGACCCGGCGGCGGACGCCGTCGTCTTCACCGTCGCGGGCTCCACGGGCACCCTGGACGATTCTGCGGCCACCTCGGCGAAGCTGACCCCCTTCGACCAGTACCCGCGCAAGGGCCGCGCCACCGGCGGCGTCCGCTGCCAGCGCTTCCTGAAGGGCGAGGACGTCCTGATCCTGGCCTGGGCGGGCGCCACCCCGGCACGCGCCGCCCAGAAGTCCGGCGCCCCGGTCACCCTGCCCGCACCGGACCCCCGCCGCGACGGCTCCGGCACCCCCCTCCCCCAGCCGGTCGACGTGGTGGCGAGCCCGGTCTCCTGACCGGACCGACGACGGGAAGAGACCCCGCGCGCAGGCCAACAGCCTGTCGCACGGGGTCTCTTCCCGTTCGGACGAAGCGAAGGCCCCGGGTCTCTCCGGACCTCCTCGAACGGGGTCTCCGTCTCGCAGGACCGGCGGACGGGCTTCCCGGCTGCCGGGTAGCCTCGGCCCGGTGACCGGCCGGGGGGCTGCTCCGGCACGTCTGACGCCCGAGTGAAGGATGGCCGCGTTGACGGACGAAGCATTCAGCATCGACAAGCGCCCGCTCCGTGATCTGCTCCGGCAGGTCGCGGAGGGCAGAGCGCAGCTCCCCGAGTTCCAGCGGGGCTGGGTGTGGCCCCATCCGAACATCACCGCGCTGCTCGCTTCCGTCTCGCAGGGGTTTCCGGTCGGCACGGTCATGACCCTGCAGTCCGGCGGGGACGTCCGGTTCAAGCACCGGCCGATCGAGGGGGCGGAGCCGCCCCCGGGCACCGAGCCGGAGACCCTCGTCCTCGACGGCCAGCAGCGTCTCACCTCGCTCTTCCAGTCGATCAAACTGGGGAAGCCGGTGGTGACCCAGGACCTGCGCAAGCACCGGGTGACCGGCTGGTTCTACGCCGACATGCGCGCGGTCCTGGACGGACAGACCGACCGCGAGGACGCGATCCGCTTCCTGCCGGAGGACAAGCTCGTGAAGACCTTCCGCGGCGAGGTGCTCCACGACTACTCGACCCGCGAGAAGGAGTACGAGGCCCACCTCTTCCCGCTGAACGCCGTCCTCGACCCGTACGACTGGCGGACGGGCTTCGAGGGGTACTGGTGGGACCGCGACAAGGAGAGCCTCCGTGTCTGGCGGCGGTTCGAGGAGGTCTTCGTCAGGAACTTCGACCGCTATCAGGTGCCCGTCATCTCCCTCGGCAAGAACACGGCGCGTCAGGCCGTCTGCCAGGTCTTCGAGAACGTCAACACCGGTGGCGTCTCCCTCACCGTCTTCGAGCTCCTCACCGCCACCTTCGCGGCGGACGAGTTCGACCTGCGGCGGCACTGGGAGGAGGAGGTCAAGGCGGCCTGGCAGGCGCCGGAGTACCGGATCATCAAGGACGCGTCGAACACCGACTTCCTCCAGTCGGTCACGCTGCTCGCCACGGCCGCCCGGCGTGACGAGGCCGTGGCACGCGGGGTGGCGGAGGATCGGCTCCCACGCATCGGCTGCAAGCGCAAGGACATGCTGGAGCTGCGCCTCGACGAGTACCGGCGCTTCGCGCCCCTGGTCGTCCAGGGGTTCAAGCGCGCGGCGAAGTTCCTGCACCAGCAGTTCGTCTTCGACACCAGGTTCCTGCCGTACGGCACCCAGCTCATCCCGCTCGCGGCGATCCTGGCGCTCGCGGGCGAGGACGCACAGAGCGCCGGGGCCCAGCACAAGCTCGCCCGCTGGTACTGGTGCGGGGTCTTCGGAGAGCTGTACGGCGGCTCGACCGAGACCCGGTTCAGCCACGACCTGCCGGACGTCGTCGGCTGGATCAGGGGCACCTCGGGCGAACCCCGCACGATCGAGGCCGCGGAGTTCGCGCCCAGCCGGCTCCTGACGCTGCGGACCCGCAACAGCGCCGCGTACAAGGGCATCTACGCCCTGCTGCTCAAGGCCGGCGCCATGGACTGGCGCACCGGCGAGAAGGCGGAGATCACCGGCTACTTCGACGAGTCGATCGACATCCACCACATCTTCCCGAAGGTGTGGTGCGAGGAGGCCGGCAAGGACCCCGGGCACTACAACTCCATCGTCAACAAGACCCCCCTGACCGCCCGTACCAACCGGATCATCGGAGGCAACGCCCCCTCCGACTACCTGGTCAAGCTCGCCAAGAGCGCGGAGTCGACGCCGGAGGTGGTCCACGGGCACATCCGGTCCCACCTCGTCACGCCGGAGCTGATGGCGCTCGACGACTTCCACGCCTTCTTCGCCGCCCGGAAGGCCGCTCTGCTCGCGCGGGTCGCCTCGGAAATGGGAAAAGTCATCGTGGACGACGGCACGGACGGCTCCGACCACGACGCGCTGGGTGCCGGGGAACTCGCGGACGCCCCCTGAGCCTCGTCGCGCTCGCGGCGGTCCGGTCAGGCGGGTTCCTCCTCCGTCCCCGGCACGTACCGCAGGACGCCCCACATCCCGGTCTCGTCGGGGGCGTCGTGCGGGCCGTCCACCTCGCAGGAGGCCAGTTCCTTGCGGAGGCCGGCCGCGTCGACGCCGGAGCCGATGAGGACGAGCTGGGTGAGCCGCTCCTCGCCCTCGGGCCAGGGCTCGGGGTAGAAGCGCAGGAAGCGGCCGACCGCGTGGACGGCGTAGCGGTTCGCCGGGTCGGCGGGCCCGAAGTCGACGAAGCCCTTGATGCGGTAGAGACCCTCGGGGCGGGCGTCGAGGAAGGCCATCAGCCGACGGGGGTGGAGCGGGGTGGCGGCGGTCAGGGACACGGTCTCGTACGACGCGTGGGGGTGGGCCCGCGGGTCGCCGCCGTCCTCCTCGCCGTAGAGGATGTCCTCGATCGACATCTGGCCCTCGATCTCCCCCTCGGGGACCACCCGGTCGAAGAGCAGCTCCGGGTCGATCCGCCCGTGCGCGGCGTCGACGATCACGGCCTTCCCGGCGAGCCCTCCCACCGCCTCGTGGACGGCGAGCAGCTCGGCCCCGGAGACGCGGTCGGTCTTGTTCACGACCACGAGGTCGGCGATCGTCAGGTGCCGGTCGGTCTCGGGGTGCCGTGCGCGGGTCGCGGAGAACTCGGCCGCGTCGACGACCTGGACGAGCCCGCCGTACACGATCCGCTCGTTCTCGCTGGCGAGGACCATCCGCACCAGCTCCTGGGGCTCGGCGAGCCCGCTCGCCTCGATCACGATCACGTCGAGGCGCGACTCGGGCCGGGTGAGGACCTCCAGGTACTCGTCGAGCTCGCTCGCGTCGACGGCGCAGCACAGGCAGCCGTTGCCGAGGGAGACGGTGGAGCCGACCTGCCCGGCGATTCTCATCGCGTCGATGCCGATGTCGCCGAAGTCGTTCACCATGACCCCGATACGGGTCCCCCGGGAGCTGCGCAGCAGATGGTTGAGCAGCGTGGTCTTCCCGGCGCCGAGAAACCCGGCCAGGACGACGACGGGGATCTGCTGCGTGGTCAAGGGAGGTGCCTCCGGTTCCTTCGGGTCCCACGGCCGTGGGGTTCTCCAGAATAGGTTTCCGCACGGACACCGGGTGCCGACGCCATTTCCGGTCGGGGTGCGTGGCGCCGTACCTTTTCCGGCATGCAGCCCGCACAGACCAGCCCTCCGCGCCCCGCGGCGCGCCGTCGGCGGTTCGGCTGGCCGCAGCGGGTGTTCTCGCAGGTCCTGCTGATGCAGCTGGCCATCGCGGCCGGAGTGACCGTCCTCGCGACGGGGCTCTTCCTGGCCCCGCTCAGCGCCCAGCTCGACGACCAGGCCATGCGGCAGGCCCTGGCCATCGCCGACACCACGGCCTCGCCGCGCGTCGCCCGCGACCTCACCGGGAGCGCGCCCTCCGCCCGGGGGCCGGTCCAGACGGAGGCCGAACGGATCCGGGTCGCGACGGGCGCCGAGTACGTCGTGGTCATGGACACCCGCGGGGTGCGCTGGTCGCACACCGACCCCTCCCGGATCGGCGGGCGCGTCTCCACGGACCCGAGCGACGTGCTCGCCGGACGCGAGGTGATGGAGATCGACGACGGCACCCTGGGCCGCTCGGCACGCGGCAAGGTGCCGCTGCGGGACGCGGACGGGCGGATCGTCGGCGCGGTGTCGGTCGGCATCGCGTACGACGGCGTCCGGGACCGGCTCCTCGCCGCGATCCCCGGGCTCCTCGCCTACGCCGGCGGCGCGCTCGCCGCGGGGGCACTGGCCGCGTACCTGATCTCCCGGCGCCTCCAGCGCCAGACCCACGACCTGGCCTTCTCCGACATCTCCGCGCTCCTCGCCGAGCGCGAGGCGATGCTGCACGGCATCCGCGAGGGCGTGGTGGCCCTGGACCGCAACGGCTCCGTACGGCTGCTGAACGACGAGGCCCAGCGGCTCCTCGGCCTCGGTCCGGAGGCCGCGGGCAGGCCGCTGGACGAGGTCCTCGGCGCGGGCCGCACGGCGGACGTCCTCGCGGGCCGGGTCTCCGGCGACGACCTGGTCACCGTCCGCGGGCACCGGGTGCTGATCGCCAACCGGATGCCGACGGACGACGGCGGCGCCGTCGCGACCCTGCGCGACCGCACCGAGCTGGAACACCTCGGGCGCGAGCTGGACTCGACCCGCGGCCTCATCGACGCCCTCCGCGCGCAGGACCACGAACACGCCAACCGGCTGCACACCCTCCTGGGCCTGCTGGAACTGGAGATGCACGAGGAGGCCGTCGCGTTCGTCACCGAGGTCGTCGGCGTACACCGGGCCACCGCCGAGCAGGTCACGGAGAAGATCCACGACCCGCTCCTCGCCGCCCTCCTCGTCGGCAAGGCCACCGTCGCCGCCGAGCGCGGGGTCTCGCTCCGCCTCGCGCCCGACTCGCTGCTCCCGGACCGGCTCGTCGACCCGCGGGAGCTGGTCACCGTGGTCGGCAACCTGGTCGACAACGCCCTCGACGCCGTCGCCGGCACCGCCGGCGCCCGGGTCGGCGTCAGCTTCGTGGCCGAGGGGCCCACGGTCGTCCTGCGGGTCGCGGACAGCGGGCCGGGCGTCCCCCCGGACCGCCGCGAATTGATCTTCACCGAGGGCTGGACCACGAAGGCCCTCCCCGCGCACGGCAGGCGGGGGCTGGGGCTCGCCCTGGTCCGGCGGCTCGCCGAACGCCGGGGCGGCACCGCCCGGGTGACCGACGGGCCCGACGGCGGCGCCGCGTTCACGGTCGTCCTCCCCGACGCCCTGGCCGAGGAGCCGGAGCGCGCCGCGCCCCTCCCGGGCCCCGCCGCGCCCCTCGCGTCCGGGCTCCCGGTCGCCGGACGCACGGGGCCGGAGACGGCGGAGGACGTCCGATGATCGACGTGCTCGTGGTCGACGACGATGTCCGGGTCGCGCGGATCAACGCCGCGTACGTCGCCAAGATGCCGGACTTCCGGGTCGTCGCCACCGCCCACTCCAGCGCCGAGGCCCTGGCCGCCCTGGACGGACACGCCGTGGACCTGGTCCTCCTGGACCACTACCTGCCCGACGAGAACGGCCTCGCCGCCGTCCGCGAACTACGCGCACGCGGCCACCAGTGCGACGTGATCATGGTGACGGCAGCCCGCGACGTGGCGACCGTGCAGGCCGCGATGCGCCACGGAGCCCTGCAGTACCTGGTGAAGCCGTTCAACTTCGCCGGACTGCGCGCCAAGCTGGAGGCGTACGCGACCCTCCGCCGCGCCCTGGAGGGCGGCGGGGAGGCCGAGCAGGCCGAGGTGGACCGGATCTTCGGCGTCCTCTCGGCCGGCGCCGTCGCCCCGGACCTGCCCAAGGGCCACTCCCCCACCACGGCCGAGCTGGTCCGGCAGGTCCTGCTCGCCGCCGACGGACCGCTCTCCGCCCAGGAGATCGCCGAGCGGTCCGGCGTCAGCCGCCAGACCGCACAGCGCTACCTCAAGCTCCTCGAACGCACCGGCCGCGTCCGCCTCTCCCTCCGGTACGGGGAGACCGGCCGCCCCGAGCACCGGTACGCCTGGACCTCCTCGCACCCCGCACCCTGAGGGACCGACCGGAGGCCCCCACTCTGAGGCCCTTGCCCAGCCGGACGTCGGACGCTGGGGGCCTGGAAGCCCGGAGCCGGGCTTCCAGGGGCCTCGGCCCCGCGTCAGACGGCTCCGGCGCCGGTGAGGGCCCGGACCTCCGTCTCGGCGTGCCGGGCCTCGTCGGGCGGCTCCGACGAGGTCACCGTGCCGATCCAGCCCGCGAGGAAGCCGAGCGGGATGGAGACCACACCCGGGTTCTGCAGCGGGAACAGATGGAAGTCGACGGCGGGGAAGAGCGCCTCCGGGCTGCCGGAGACGACGGGCGAGAACACGACGAGCAGCACCGCGGGGACCAGGCCGCCGTACACCGACCAGACCGCGCCCCGGGTGGTGAACCGCCGCCAGAAGAGCGAGAACAGCAGCACCGGCAGGTTGGCGGAGGCCGCGACCGCGAAGGCCAGGCCGACGAGGAAGGCGACGTTCAGGTCCCGGGCCAGCAGCCCGAGTCCGATCGCCACGGCGCCGATCACCGCGGCGGCCACCCGGGCGACGGCCACCTCGCTGTACGGCTTCGCGTGCCGGCGGCGCAGCGAGCTGTACAGGTCGTGGGCCACGGACGCCGAGGAGGCCAGGGTGATGCCGGCGACCACGGCGAGAATGGTCGCGAAGGCGACGGCGGCGACGATGGCGAAGAGCACCGTGCCACCCGTGGAGCCCGCTCCGCCGCCGAGGTCGAGGGCGAGCAGCGGCACGGCCGTGTTCCCCGACGCGTTGGAGGCGCGGACCGTCTCCGGCCCGATCAGGGCGGCCGCGCCGAAGCCGAGCACGATGGTCATCAGGTAGAAGCTGCCGATGAGACCGATCGACCAGACGACGGAGCGCCGGGCGGCCCGGGCGGTCGGGACCGTGTAGAAGCGCGACAGGATGTGCGGCAGTCCGGCGGTACCCAGGACGAGCGCGAGGCCGAGGCTGATGAAGTCGAGCCGGGAGGTCCAGTCGCCGCCGTAGCGCAGGCCCGGGGCGAGGAAGTCCATGCCGTGGCCGCTGCGGTGGGCAGCCGTGGCGAGCAGGCTGTTCACGTCTCCGTGGAAGCGGAAGAGGACGAGGACGGTCAGTGCGACGGTCCCCGACATGAGCAGCACCGCCTTGACGATCTGGATCCAGGTGGTGGCCCGCATGCCGCCGAGCGACACGTAGACCACCATCAGGGCCCCGACGCCGATCACCGTCCAGGAGCGGGCCGCCTCGCCGGTGCCGCCGAGCAGCAGCGCGACCAGGCTCCCGGCGCCGACCATCTGCGCCACGAGGTACAGCACGGAGACCGCCACCGAGGAGGTGCCGGCGGCGATCCGCACCGGCCGCTCGGCCATCCGCGCGGCGACCACGTCGGCCAGCGTGAACCGTCCGCAGTTGCGGACCAGTTCGGCGACCAGGAGCAGCACGACCAGCCAGGCGACGAGGAATCCGACGGAGTACAGCATGCCGTCGTAGCCGTAGAGCGCGATCAGCCCGGAGATGCCCAGGAAGGAGGCCGCGGACATGTAGTCGCCGGCGATCGCGAAGCCGTTCTCCAGGGGGGAGAACAGCCGGCCCCCGGCGTAGAACTCCTCGGCCGAACCGTGCCGGTTCCGGCTCACCCAGGTCGTGATCCCCAGCGTGACCGCGACGAAGGCGCTGAAGAGCAGGAGGGCCAGGGTCTGGTGGTCTCCGGTCACGACTGCACCGCCCCTCGGGTCATCTCCTGGGTGTCCCAGCGCAGTTCCAGCGCCGCCCTGTCCCTGCGCAGCCGCGCGTGCCGCGCGTAGGCCCAGGTCAGCAGGAAGGTGGTGAGGAACTGTCCGAGCCCCGCGACCATCGCCACGTTCACCGCGCCCGCGACGGGCCGGGCCATCAGCCCGGGCGCCGCGGTCGCCGCCACCACATAGGCGAGGTACCAGAGCAGGAACGCGAGAGCGGCCGGGAAGACGAACCGGCGGTACCGGCTGCGCACTTCCTGGAAGGCCGGGCTCCGCTGCACCTCCAGATAGATCTCCGCCGCGCTGGGGACTCGCTGCCGCGGCACCGTGTCGGCGGGACCGCCACCGGACAGCCCGGCCGGCTCCGTGCGCTCACCCCCGTCGGTACCGGTCGCCTCGTACCAGGGGTCGCCGACCGGCATCGCCGACGCGTCGCGCCCCTCCTGCTCGTCCACCTGCTCCACCGGTAACTCTCCTTGTCAGCGAACCTTTTCGGCCGCGTGCCCAAGGATGGACAGAGCGGGAACATCCCGGACTCTTCTCCCCCCTCACTTCACCCCATCAGGTGACTCTGCCTCCTGGCGCCCTGACCAGACCGTGCTGATATGCGTATCGCACGGCCTGGGCCCGGTCGCGTACGCCGGTCTTGGCGAAGAGATTGTTGATGTGCGTCTTCACCGTCGCCGTGGAGATCCGCAGCCGCCCGGCGATCTCCTGGTTGGACAGTCCGCCGGCGACGAGGACGAGCACCTCGGTCTCCCGATCCGTCAGCCCGGCGGCCTCCGGAGCCGTGGAGGCCGCCCCGTCGCCCCACCCCGCGGAACCTCCCGAGGCCCCCGGACTCCCGGAGCCGCCGGAGCCGCCCGAGACACCCCGGCCGCCGGGCGGAAACCGGTCGCGCGACTCGTCACCGGGCCCACCACCGTCGGCCGTCGCACCGCCGCGTCCGTCCGCTCCTGCCTCCTGCCGCTCCATCAGCTGCTCCAGCAGGCGCCGCTGCACGGAGGGCGACAGTCCGGCCCGTCCGTCGACGACGTCCCGCACGGCCCGTGCGATGTCCTCCCCGCCGGCGTCCTTGGTCAGGTATCCGCGCGCTCCGGCCCGCAGCGCCGGGAAGAGCGAGTCGTCGTCGGCGTAGGTCGTGAGCACGACGACCTCGGTCCTGGGAAACCGCTCGCGGATGCGTCGGGTGGCCTCGACACCGTCGCAGCGGGGCATCCGCAGGTCCATCAGCACCACGTCGGGCTCATGGATCCCGGTCAGCGTGATCGCCTCCTCGCCGTCCCGGGCCGATCCGACCACCTCGATCCCGGGCAGCAGCCCCAGCAGCATCACGATCCCCTCGCGCACGATGGCCTGGTCGTCGGCGACGACCACCCTGAGCACCCGTCGTTCCCCGGCTCCGGCCGAGCCCTCCGGGCCGCTCACGCCGGCACCCGCAGGCGCACGGTGAACCCCGGACCCTCCGGCCCCGCGTCCAGGCTCCCCCCGAGCAGTTCGGCCCGCTCCCGCATCCCGAGCAGCCCGTACCCGGAGCCGGAGGTGCCGAGTTCCCCACCGGACCGCGCGCCCGGCCCGGTGGCGCCCTCCGCTCCGGGCGGCCCGGAATCGCATATCTCCAGGGAGACCTCGTCCGTCCCGTAGGCGAACCGGATGCGCGTCCGGGCTCCGGGGGCGTGCTTGCGCACGTTGGTCAGGGCTTCCTGGGCGACCCGCCGCACCGCCTGGGACGCCTCGGCGGGCAGGTCCCGGCGCCGGCCGGTCACGGCGACCTCGGCCCGGTCCTCCCTCGCCAGTTCCCTCAGGTAGTCCTCGACGGGCGCCATGTCCCCGCGGAGCGCGGAGAGGGCGTGCCGGGTCTCGGCGAGCCCTTCCCTGGCCATGGAGCGGGCCGAGGTGACGAGCTTGAGGATCTCCGCCCGGTCGGCGCCCGCCTCGATCTTGAGCCGGGCGACCTCCAGGTGCACCATCTGGGCGGAGAGGCTGTGGGCGAGGACGTCGTGTATCTCGCGGGCGATCCTGGCGCGCTCGGCCAGCGCCGCCGAGGCGGCCTCGGCCTCTCTGGCCAGGCGCTCCTGGGCGAGGAGCTGGAACCCCGCACCACGGGCCTCGGCGTCCAGCCGGAGCGAGTACCCCGCGAGCAGGACGGCCGCGGTGGTGATGGCCGCCCCGAGGACGCCCGTCTCGTCGGCCTCGACGAAACCGGGCACCAGCACGGCCACCGTGGCGAGTCCCAGGGGGAGCGGCAGCCGCTGCATCGCCATGACGCAGACGACGATCCACATCACGGTCGCCGCTGCCGCCGCCCCGACGGCGTACCCCCCGAGGCCGCACAGCGCCATCGCCCCGAGGAGCCCCAGCGAGGCGGCCGTCCGGTGGTCGAGGGTCGTGTGGTGGAACGCCAGGGCGGCAGCCACGCAGAGCCCGAATCCGAGCGGGGGCACCACCGCGTACCCGCCGTCGAAGGCCCCCGACGTGTAGCACCCGGTCAGCACCCAGACGCTCAGGCCCGCGATCATGGTGTAGTCGAGGACCATGCGCCCCCGGGGCACCCCGACCCGCGTGAGCGCCTCACGCGAGGGCCAGGTGCGCCAGGCACCGACGCCTCCCGCACCGCTCTCCGTACGCCCCGGGTCGCGCTTTCCGTCCATGACCGTCCCCTCCGTCGTCTCGATGCTAGGGAGAGCCGACGGCCGTGTGATCGGTCCGTGGGTGGAGTCGTCGGACTCCACCCACGGGTGGAGCGATCAGGCGTCGATGCGCGAGCGGTCGAGCGTGGCCGCCGAGCCGGTGATGAACTCCTTGCGGGGCGCCACGTCGTTGCCCATGAGGAGGTCGAAGACCCCCTCCGCCGCGTCCAGGTCGCCGATGTTGATCCGGCGCAGGGTGCGGTGGCGCGGGTCCATCGTGGTCTCCGCGAGCTGGTCGGCGTCCATCTCGCCCAGACCCTTGTAGCGCTGGATGGAGTCCTTGTAGCGGACCCCCTTGCGCTGGAACTCCAGCAGCGTCTGGCGCAGCTCGTTGTCCGAGTACGTGTAGACGTACTTGTCCTGGCCCCGCTTGGGCTGGACGAGCTCGATCCGGTGCAGCGGCGGCACCGCGGCGAAGACCCGTCCGGCCTCCACCATGGGCCGCATGTAGCGCTGGAAGAGCGTGAGCAGCAGGCAGCGGATGTGGGCGCCGTCGACGTCGGCGTCGACGAGGAGGACGATCTTCCCGTACCGGGCGGCGTCGATGTCGAAGGTGCGGCCCGAGCCCGCCCCTATGACCTGGATGATCGCCCCGCACTCGGCGTTCTTCAGCATGTCCGAGACGGACGACTTCTGGACGTTGAGGATCTTGCCGCGGATCGGCAGAAGCGCCTGGAACTCGCTGTTCCGGGCGAGCTTGGCCGTGCCGAGGGCGGAGTCGCCCTCGACGATGAAGAGCTCGCTGCGCTCCACGTCGTCGCTGCGGCAGTCGGCCAGCTTCGCGGGCAGCGAGGAGGACTCCAGCGCGGTCTTCCTGCGCTGGGCCTCCTTGTGCTGGCGGGCCGCGATGCGGGTGCGGGCCGCAGCGACCGCCTTCTCCAGGACGGCGCGGGCCTGGGCCTTGTCGTCGCGCCGGGTGGAGGTGAGGAAGGTCTTGAGCTCCTTGGCGACCACGTTCGCCACGATGCGGCGGGCGGCGGACGTGCCGAGGACCTCCTTCGTCTGCCCCTCGAACTGCGGCTCGGCGAGGCGGACCGTGACGACGGCCGTGAGCCCCTCCAGGGCGTCGTCCTTGACGATGTCGTCCTCGGCGACGCGCAGCATCTTGGTCGAGCGCAGCACCTCGTTCACCGTCTTGGTGACGGCCGTCTCGAAGCCCGAGACGTGGGTGCCGCCCTTGGGGGTGGCGATGATGTTGACGAAGGACTTGACCGCGGTCTCGTAGCCCGTGCCCCAGCGCAGGGCGACGTCGACGGCGAGCTCGCGGGTGACCTCGGTCGGGGTCATGTGGCCCCGCTCGTCGAGGACCGGGACGGTCTCCTTGAAGGTGCCCTGGCCGGTGAGCCGCTGGATGTCGCAGACGGCCTTGTCCTGGGCGAGGTACTCGCAGAACTCGCTGATGCCGCCGTCGAAGCGGAAGGTCTCCTCGCTCTTGCCGACGCCCGCGAGGTCCCGCTCGTCGCGGACGACGATGGTCAGGCCGGGCACGAGGAAGGCGGTCTGGCGGGCACGCTGGTGCAGCGTCTCCAGGGAGAGCCTGGCGTCCTTGAGGAAGATCTGGCGGTCCGCCCAGTAGCGGACGCGGGTGCCCGTGCGGGCCTTGGGGACGCGCTTGCCCTTCTGCAGGCCGTTGCCCGGGTCGAAGGGGCTGTCGGGGCCCTGCTCGGTGAAGATGCCCGGCACGCCGCGGCGGAAGCTGATCGAGTGCGTGGCGCTGTTGCGGTCGACCTCGACGTCGAGGCGGGCCGACAGGGCGTTGACCACGGAGGCGCCGACGCCGTGCAGACCGCCGGAGGCGGCGTAGGACCCGCCTCCGAACTTTCCGCCGGCGTGCAGCTTGGTCATGACGACCTCGACGCCGGACAGGCCGGTCTTCGGCTCGACGTCGACGGGGATGCCGCGGCCGTTGTCACGGACCTCGACGGAGCCGTCGTCGTGGAGGATGACCTCGATGTGGTCGCAGTAGCCCCCGAGGGCCTCGTCGACCGAGTTGTCGATGATCTCCCAGATGCAGTGCATCAGGCCGCGGCTGTCGGTGGACCCGATGTACATACCGGGGCGCTTGCGAACCGCTTCGAGCCCTTCCAGTACGAGCAGGTGCCGCGCGGTGTAGTTGGAAGCGTCACGGTCTGCGGTCAGCAGCGCACTGGACGGCACGGACGATTCGGCGGTCACGCGGTTCGCTCCTCGCTGAATTTGAAATGTGGCCCCGTGGGGTAAGGCCCGGCGTCGGTCACCGGTTCAGAGGGTACCGATGCCTGGTAGAGCCGTTGTCACGCCACCCACCCGGATTCCTCATGCTAGTCCAGAGTCGCATGGATGTTCGATCCCTCGATGGGGTGACGCGAACATCACGTTCCCTTCCAGGCATGAACCATTTAGGCTCCGGGCACGTCCTCATGAACAACCGGCAACCACGCCGGGAGGACTGACCCACACAAGCAACGCGAAATCCGTAGAGCAACGCAATACGGCTCATTCGCCGCCAACCGGCAGCAGACAGCCACCTTGGGAAGAAGTTTCAAGGAAAAGCCACGAGCGGGAACGTTTCCGGCCTGGTTGGATGTTGACCCTGGTACGACAGCTCGTCGAGCTAGAGAAGAGGCGACGTGACTACTGTTCTGACCCCCGCGAGCCCCCTGACGGCCGCTGACCGTTGCGACCGCTGCGGCGCCCAGGCCTACCTGCGCGTCGTTCTGACCAGCGGAGGTGACTTGCTCTTCTGCGCCCACCACGGACGCAAGTTCGAGCCGGAACTCAAGAAGATCGCCGTTGAGATACAGGATGAGACGGACCGGCTCACGGACGTGCCGGCTCGCACGATGGGCGAAGACCACGCCTGACGCCATCCACGACGAGCTCAGGGCCGGTCGCTGACCCCGACCGGACGACGGGCGGCCACACCCGCACAAGGGGGGTGGCCGCCCGTTCTCGCACCCGCGCCCGCCAGCCCGGCACCCCCGGGCGGGGCGCGGGGCCGGAGGAAGCTCCCTGGGCCCGCCGCTCGGGCCTCCGGTCAGAAGTTCTCCGGCAGGACCGCTCCGACCCGGGTGTATACGCCGGGGTTCTCCGCCTGGCCGCAGCCGCTGCCCCAGGACACCAGTCCGACGAGCAGCCCCTTGGCCACGAGGGGGCCTCCACTGTCGCCCTGGCACGCGTCGCGGCCGCCCCGAGGGTCACCGGCGCACAGCATGGAGTCACCGCGGTAGCGGACGCCGAAGCCCGCCGGGTAGGCCCGCTCGCAGGACGTGTCGGGGAGCACCTGGACGCGCGCCGTCCGCAGCGTCGTGGCGTAGCTCCCGTTGCCCGTCGTGTCTCCCCAGCCGTAGACGTCCGCCTCGGTCCCCGGCGCGTACGCGGGATCCCCGGTCCGCGCGACGCCGATCACGTACGACTGCGGCAGCGGACTCGCCAGGGTCAGCACCGCGAGGTCCCCCGAGTTCGCGGTCGGGTCGTAGTCGGGGTTGACCCACGTGTCCGAGATCCGGACCTCCTGCCCGCCCTGGCCCCGCAACACGGCGCGGCCGGCGATCACGGAGAAGTCGCGCACCTCCCACGGCTCGCCGCCGAGCACCTCGCGGCCCAGGCAGTGGGCCGCCGTGAGCACCTTGGTCGGGGCGACGACCACGCCCCCGCAGAACTGGCCCGCTCGCGTACCCCCGAACCGGTCACGGCTCGACAGCGCCACCACCCAGGGCGCCTCCGTGATCTGAGCCGGACTGCCGCCCACCACGACGCTGTCGGCCGCCACGGGGGCGGCGGTGACGGCCTGCCCCGCGGCCACGGTGGCCAGGCCCAGGACGCCCGTCAACGCTCGGGCGAAGGAACCACGCATGGAGTCTCCTGACTCTCCGGTGATATCGGTTCACCCAGCGTCCAGCACAGCTCTCCGCCCTGCACGCGCACGAACCCGGAAGGGCCCGGCTCCCCTCGGGGAAACCGGGCCCTTCCGTGTACTGCTCTGTGCCTCGTGAGGATCAGTCGAGGTAGTCGCGCAGCACCTGCGAGCGCGACGGGTGGCGGAGCTTCGACATCGTCTTCGACTCGATCTGACGGATCCGCTCGCGCGTCACGCCGTAGACCTTGCCGATCTCGTCCAGCGTCTTCGGCTGGCCGTCGGTGAGGCCGAAGCGCATCGAGACGACACCCGCCTCGCGCTCGGAGAGCGTGTCGAGGACGGAGTGCAGCTGCTCCTGGAGGAGCGTGAAGCTCACCGCGTCGGCCGGGACGACCGCCTCGGAGTCCTCGATCAGGTCGCCGAACTCGCTGTCGCCGTCCTCACCCAGCGGGGTGTGGAGGGAGATCGGCTCACGGCCGTACTTCTGGACCTCGATGACCTTCTCGGGGGTCATGTCGAGTTCCTTGGCCAGCTCCTCCGGAGTGGGCTCGCGGCCCAGGTCCTGGAGCATCTGGCGCTGGACGCGGGCCAGCTTGTTGATGACCTCGACCATGTGCACGGGGATGCGGATGGTGCGGGCCTGGTCGGCCATGGCGCGGGTGATCGCCTGACGGATCCACCAGGTGGCGTACGTGGAGAACTTGTAGCCCTTGGTGTAGTCGAACTTCTCGACCGCGCGGATCAGACCCAGGTTGCCTTCCTGGATCAGGTCCAGGAAGAGCATGCCGCGGCCGGTGTAGCGCTTGGCCAGCGAGACCACCAGACGGAGGTTGGCCTCCAGGAGGTGGTTCTTGGCGCGGCGGCCGTCCTCGGCGATGATCTCCAGCTCGCGCTTGAGCTTGGGGGCGAGCTTGTCCGAGTTGGCGAGCTTGTCCTCGGCGAACAGGCCGGCCTCGATGCGCTTGGCGAGCTCGACCTCCTGCTCCGCGTTGAGCAGCGGGACCTTGCCGATCTGCTTGAGGTAGTCCTTGACCGGGTCGGCGGTGGCGCCGGCGACGGCCACCTGCTGTGCCGGAGCGTCGTCCTCGTCCTCGTCGGACAGGACGAAGCCCTTGCTCTCGCCCTCGGTCTCCTCTTCCTCGCCCTTGCCGGGGGCGACGTCCTCGAGGAGCTCCTCGCCCTCGGCGAGCTCGTCGGAGTCCTTCTTGGACGCGGTCTTCTTGGCCGCCGTCTTCTTGGCGACGGTCTTCTTGGCCACCGTCTTCTTGGCGGCGGTCTTCTTCGCCGCCGCCTTCGGGGCGGATCCGGCCTCGTCGGCCGGGTCGGTGCCCTCGGCCGAGGCGGCCGAGGCGGCCGAGACGGTGGTCTTCGTCACGGTCGTCCTGGCGGTGACGGTCTTGGTGGCGGTGCGCTTGGCCGGGCTCTTCGCAGCGACGCTCTTGCGGGCGCGCTTCGGCGACTCCGCTGCACTGACCATCAGCGTCACACCCTCTTCCTCGAGGATCTGATTGAGGCTGCGCAGAACATTCTTCCACTGGGTTGGCGGAATCTGGTCAGCCTCGAAGGCCCGACGCACGTCATCGCCGGCGATCTGCCCATCAGCCTTTCCCCGCTCGATGAGCGCCATCACAGACTCGGACTCGGCGATCTCCGGCGGGAGCGTACGGGATGTGCTGGCCGACACGAACAACCTCTCGGAACGATGGAAACGGCTTCCGGCCCCGCTCTGGATCGAGCTGGAGCCGACGACCGTCGACGGGGAATGTGCCGACGGCGCGGGTTGGGCCGGGGAACTGGACAGCGCCTCCGTCGGCTGCTGTATTCCTTCCTCGACCGTCACCTCTTAGGTCATCGCACGGCTCGGAGGAGTGTTACGCCCAATCTTCGTGGCCCGAGTCACACCTCATTTGCGGCGAAACACGCAGAGTGGTCGATCAGTGCACATTCGTACCGCCGGAACCCTGGCGCCGCCCGGGGAACCCGTGCGGGCTCCCGGGTGGCGCTCGGACCCGGCGGCACGCGTCGCGTGCGCCTCCGCGCTCCCGGCCACGGCCCGCGGATCAGTGTTCGCGGGGGGCGGGAACGCCGCTCACCTCGTGGTGGACGGTCAGCAGCTGCCGCATGGCCGTCTCCGCGCCGTGGGCGTCCCCCGTGGCCAGTGCGTCCACGATACGGGCGTGGTGCGCGAGGCAGGCCTCGCTCGGCCGGTCACAGCCCGTGACGGGACCGCCGGAGACCTGGAGCGCGGCGGAAACGATGCCAGCGAGGTGCTCCAGCATGCGGTTCCCGGCGAGCTGGATCAGCAGGGAGTGGAACTCGGTGTCGGCGCGGGAGAAGGTGATGCCGTCCCCCTGCGCGAACGCGTGGCCCATGATCTCGACCATGTCGGCGAGACGCTGCTGGACGTCCTCGCGGCCGTGCCCGGCGGCGAGGCGGGCGGCCAGGGGCTCGATCGTCCAGCGCAGCTCGTTCAGCTCGCGGCGCTGGTCGTCGCGCTGCGGGCCGAAGGCGCGCCACTCGATGATGTCGGGGTCGAGGAGGTTCCAGTCGCTGACGGGCCGCACCCGGGTGCCGACGTTCGGGCGGGCGCTGACGAGTCCCTTGGCCTCCAGCACGCGCAGCGACTCCCGGACGACGGTCCGCGAGACCTCGAACCGCTGACCGATCTCCTCGGGGACGAGCGGACGGTCGGCGCCGAGATCGCCGGAGACGATCATCTGACCGAGCTGCTGGACGAGCTGGCCGTGCAGCCCGCGCCCCCGGTTTCCGGCAGTCCTGCGACCCACCCGGCCCAGATCGGTGTCCACCCCCTCCCAGGAGGGCGGACCCACGCGGCCGGCGGCGGGCGCCTCCGCGTACGGGTAGCGGTCGAGATCGCCCGGGGCGCCGAGAGCGGAGTCGACGGGGCGGGCGGCGGTCATCATGGTGTGCGCAAGGGTACTCACGCATCCTTTGTCGGCGTTGCCCTCGTGACCCTTGAGGTCTTTGGTGAAAAGCACACGAAAGGGTGATCGGCACCCCCTACACAATTGACGATTATTCGGACATATTGCGCATATTTCAAGGAAGTTGACGGCGAAACGGAATCTTTTGATCCGCAAGCGGTCACCAACGAGCCCGTCGGCGAAGGCCCGTGAACACATAGGCGCAGAGCAACCCCGTCAACGTGAGCGTGAGCGCCACCCCAGCGGGCTGCCCGAGGACCCGCAGGCTCCCCGCCAGCAGGTGCTCCACCTCGGGGGACCAGTGGGGTCCGGCGAACTCTCTCAGCCGCGCGGGGAGTCCGGCGGCGGAGCGCACGTTCGGCCCCGTGAGTACCGTCTGCAGCAGCGGGACGAAGGCCACCGGTACGGCGAGCACCGCGGCGACCCCGGCCGCCGCCGCCCGGAACACCCCGGCGCCGAGCAGGCCGGCCCATGCGCATCCGACCAGCAGACCCAGCCAACTCGCCGACAATGTGGGCCAGTTCCTCGGTACGGGAATCAACTCGCCGCCGTAGAAGAGCCTCAGAACCGCCAGGTCGGCCAGCGCGACGAGCGCGCCGAGAGCGAGGGCCACGGTCGCCGCCACGGCGAGCTTCGCCAGCAGCAGGCCCGGCCTGCGGGGCACGGCGCCGCGCCCGGAGGTGAGGGCGGGGTAGCGGTACTCCTCCCCGAAGGAGAAGGCCCCGAGCAGCCCCGCGCCGAGCGCCGCGGGCGGCAACGGCGAGATCGCCGGCCAGGCCGCCACGACGGCGGGCAGCGCCGCGTGCCCGCCGCGGCCCAGGAGCAGGGCGAGGGTGACCGACACGAGCAGGACCGCCGCCAGCACGAGCGGTGTGCTCGGCACGCCCAGGAGCCGGCGGATCTCGTACCGGAGCGGGCGCAGCGGCGAACGGACCGGGCGGCGGGCCGTCCGGCGCCGCCGTCGGGCCACACCTGGGCCCTCGTGGCGTTCGGCCGCGTGCGCCGCCGCTCCGGTGGCGGGTCGGCCGCTGGTCTGCGCCCGTTGGTCGGCCTCGGCGGGATCAGGGAGGCCGCCGGGCCCGGGCGACGGGGGCGCGGATGCGGTGCCGGTGCGTCCGGAGGCGCGCGGCGCCGGGCCGGCGGCGCCGGTCTCCGCCGAGAGCCGGTGGATCGGTACGCCGTGCCGGAACGCCGTGTCGCCGACGGCGGCGCAGTCACTGCCGTAGACGGACAGGAGGTTGCCGTCCTCGGCGACCACCTCGACCGGGCGCCGGGCGGCCCTGGCCTCCTGGGCCACGACCGCGGCCAGCCGGGCGGCCTGGGGGGTGCGGACGGCGACCCGGGGGCGCAGCCGGGTGCGGGCGAACTCGGCGGCCTCCTGGTCGGCGACGAGGCGGCCGGCGGCCAGGGTGACGACACGGTCGGCGTTCCGTGCGGCGTCCTTGGGGTCGTCCGTGGTGTAGAGCACGGTTCCGCCGTCGGACGCGTGCGCGCGCAGGAACTCGTGCAGCCATGCATCCTCGGATGGGGAGAGCCGGGCGCCCGGCTGGTCGAGCAGCAGGGCGTGCGGCGCACCCAACAGGGCGGAGGCCAGACCGAGTCGGCGGTCCGCGCCGACCGGGAGCGTGCCGATGCGCCGGCGTTCGAGCCCGGTGAGACCCATGGTCCGCACCAGTTCCTCGGCTCGCGCGGCGGGCACTCCGGTGGCGGCGCAGAGCATCCGGAGCTGGCCGCGGAGCGTCCGGGAGGGATGTCCGGGGATGTCGCCGAGGAGCACGCCGACCTCGCGGGGCGGGTGGGCGATGCGGTGCAGGGGGCGGCCGCGGAAGTAGGTGACGCCCCGGCCCGGCTCGAGTTCGAGCATGAGCCGCAGGGCGGTGGTCTTGCCGGAGCCCGGGGGGCCGAGGAGGGCGGTCACGGAGCCTGGCCGGGCGTCGAAGGTGAGATCGTCCACGGCGGGCGGGCGATCACGGCGGGGCGTGCTGGTCAGTCCGATTGCCTGGAGCATCGCATCTCTCGCGGTAGGTGACACCGCTCCGCGGCAGGGCGGCGCTACCACAGCAAGATAACGCTACATTTCGGACTTTCCACGCAGGGTTGGGGTTCCGGGATGCCGGATGTCCGCGGCCGTCAGACCTCGGGGCGCAGCATCGGCGGGTTGAGGAGGGTCGCCCCTCCTGCCCTGAAGAGCTGGGCGGGGCGCCCGCCCTGACGGGTCGTGGTGCCGCCGGCCGGAACGAGGAACCCGGGCGTGCCGGTCACCTTCCGGTGGAAGTTGCGCGGGTCGAGGGCCACGCCCCAGACCGCCTCGTACACCCGGCGCAGCTCTCCGACGGTGAACTCCGGCGGGCAGAAGGCCGTGGCCAGCGAGGAGTACTCGATCTTCGAGCGGGCGCGTTCCACGCCGTCGGAGAGGATCCGGGCGTGATCGAAGGCGAGGGTTCCCGAGCCCTCGACGCCGCCGCCGGCCGCCGCGTCCTCGCCGAGCAGTTCCTCGACGGGGGCCCAGCGGGCGCTGTTGGCGTCGCCGCCGGCGCGCGGGGCGGGAAGGTCGGGGGCCAGGGCGAGGTGCGCGACGCTGACCACGCGCATGCGCGGGTCGCGGTCGGGCGCGCCGTAGGTCGCCAACTGCTCCAGGTGCGCCCCGTTGGTAGGCACCGGCTCCGGGGCAGCCGGGTCGTGGGCGCAGAGCCCCGTCTCCTCGACGAGCTCGCGCGCGGCCGCGGCACCGAGGTCCTCCTCCTCCCGGACGAAACCGCCGGGGAGCGCCCAACGGCCCTGGTACGGCGTCTCGCCCCGCCGTACGACCAGCGTGCAGAGCGCGTGACGCCGCACGGTGAGCACGACCAGATCGACAGTGACGGCGAAAGGCGGGAAGGCCGACGGGTCGTAGGGAGTCATGCCGCGATCATAGTCGTCTTCCTGACGATAAACACGCCCCGCGGAAGCATCGGGGACGACTTCCTCCCCTCGCCGTGAGGCTTCCGTCGTGTCTGCGCCCGGCATCCCGTCACACCCCCAGCTGAAGGCCCTCAGCGGCCTCCTCGACCATACCGAGCCCCAGCCTGCCGACCCGCACGGCGAAGGGCTCGCCTGCGACCACGAGTCCCGAGAACCGGATCCCTCCGAGCGGGGCCGACGGCAGCGGGTGCACCGAGACGGAGCCGCCCGGCACGTCGGGGCGGATGCCGGCGAGCGCGAGGAGCGCGTGGACCGCGCCCGCGGCCGCGGCCGCCGCGGGCCGGCAGGCGGCGGGATGGGGCACCGGGCGCCCGCCCGCCGTCCGCTGTTCCCCCGCGTACATCTCGGGGAGCCGGTGGGCGAAGGTCCCGGCCGCGTCCAGCAGTCCGCGCAGCAGTGCGGCCGCCTCCCGCTCGTGGCCGGCGGCGGCGAGACCGGCGACGGCGACGGCGGTCTCGTGCACCCGGACCGCCCCCGCGCGGTGACCGAAGGTGTTGTACCCGGGCTCCTTCGTACCGAGACCGCGCAGCCCCCAGCCGGAGTCGAGTGCCGGGGCCGCGAGCAGGCGCGCCACCTGCTCGGTGCGCGTCCGGTCGAGCAGCCCCTGCGCGTACCGCCCGCTGCCCAGGAGCCCCGTGTCGAGCAGGTGGGCCGCCCAGCCGCCCAGCTCGGGCCGGGTCCGGCCGTCGGCTGTGCGGGCGAGGGCCGGGCGGCCTCCCGTGCGGTCCTCGATCCAGAACTCGCGGCGGAAGCGCTCGCGCAGGCTCCGCGCGGCGTCGCGGAGCGCGTCCGCACCGGGTCTTCCGCAGCCGTCGAGCAGGTCGGCGCCGAGCAGGGCCGCCCGGTGCGCGTGGGCCTGGGTCTCGGCCCGCCAGGGTCCGGCGGGCCCCGGGTCCGGCACGCAGCCGGTGCCGGCGACGGCCCGGCGCAGCCAGCCGAGGCAGCGCTCCGCCACGGGGAGGAGTTCGTCCAGGTCCTTCGGGGGCAGTCCCCAGCGGCGGGCCTCGGCAAGGACGGCCGGGAAGGCGAGGGTGGCCTCGACGCCCGTGCAGCGGGGCGGGAGGTGGGGACCCGCGTCCCTGAGCGGTCCCGGGATGCGGCCGGAGTCGGGCCCGTCACCGGCGAGTTGGGTGCGGCCCAGGGCGCGCAGGGTGGTGGCGGCGAGCCGGGTCCCGAGCGGCAGGGCCATGCGGGCGGCCCAGAGGGCCTCGGCGGTGACCGGTCCGCAGCGCCACGGGACACCGGCGGCGAGGTGGACATCCGCGGGGTGCGCCGGGTCGCGCTGGAGGAGGGCCCGGAGGTCGTCGACGGAGGAGCGCAGCAGTTCCCCGGGGCGCGGGTCGTCCCCTTCGGCGCGGGCGTCGGAGAGCAGGTGTCCGCCGGGGCGGCCGGCGCCTGCGCCGGGCGGGCCGGCGGCTCGGCCGGGCGCCTCGGCGCGGACGCGGAGGTGGATCGTGAAGGTGGCACCGGGCGCCAGGTCCGTCTCCCAGCGCAGGACCCCCGCGGCCGCCAGGGAATCCGTCGGCGGCGGGTGCGCCGTGACGGCGGCGGCTCGCCCGTCGGGGGCCGTCCAGCGGAGCCCGGTGCCGTGGACGCTGGCGGCGAGTTCGGGGGCCGGCCGGCCCGACGCCACCGTGCCCAGGTCCGCGAGATCCGTGCCCAGGGCGATCTCGACGGGGAGCTTGAGGGGCCGGCCGGCGGCGCTGCGCAGGGTGATCCGCTCGGTGCCGTCGGCGGTCCGGGTGCGTTCGACGGCGAGGGCGGGATCGGGGCCCGGCTCCCCCGGCACCCGGAGGGCGCCGAGGAAGACCGCCTTGTCCGCGCCCGCCATGCGCCCCTGGAGGGCGACGGGCTCGCGTCCGGCCACGCGCAGGACGCACCGCGAGAGGAGCCGTCTTCCGGCGGTGTACACGCCCTCGGGTCCTTCGCCGGTGAGCTGGCCGTGCTCGGCGCAGACGGCGAGGGCGGGCAGGGCGACGCAGAGGAGGGCGCCGTGGACCGAGGGAAGCTCCGGAGGGCGCGCCGCACGCGGGAGGGCGATTCCTGCACCGAGCGTGTACCCGGACAGGGAGGTGTGAGCAGGCGGGGGCGGACCGGGCGGGCGGTGACCGGTCGAGTCAGCGGACGGGTGGCCGGGCGGGGGGCCGCTGGGGCGGCCGGGGGCCGGGGCGGAGCTGGGGGCCATGGCGGGTGCGGGGTGCTCTCTGTGCGAACCGGGCGGCCGGCGGGGTGTCGGCGGCACGGTTCGGACGACTCCGCCAGAGAGCTGAACGCGCTCGCGGGCGGCCGGGTCACGGTCCTCATCGACCGCTCCTGCTCCCGCGCCGGCCGCCCCGCTGCGGGGAGCCGTTCCCGGGCCTCGCCGTGGCGGGCCCACTGGGCCGCACTCCGGCCGAGGGGCCGCCGGGGCGCCGACCGGGCTTCCTGAGGCTCTGACGGGTGCCCTGGGGGCGTCCCGCCCGGGTCCGGATCCGTCGGGCGGCCCCCTGCTCGGCCTGCGCGGAGGCGAGCCGGGCGTCCCGTTCCGTCCTCAGGCAGGAGCGCAGGGACTCGGGGTCGATCCCCTCGTTGCACGCCTGGTGGAGCAGCCGGGCGAAGGTGTACTCGGGGTCGGCTTCGAGCGCGAGTCCCAGGGCGACACGGGCGGTCGGTTCGTCGCCGGTGGACCACGCTGCCCAGCCGGCGAGACTGAGGGGTGCGGCGGCGTGCTCCTGGTAGGGGGCGACACAGCGCCGGGCCAGTACGCGCCAGAGCCGCAGGGCGGCGGTGCCCTCCCAGCCCTCCATCCATTCGGCCGCACGGTCACGGGTGACACGGTCCTGGAGGCCGATGATCAGCGCGGCCGCCTCGTCGGTGCCGACGAGGGCGTCGTCGGCCGCGTCGCCCTGGGCGGTGGCGCCGGCGGGCCTCGTGGGCCGCGCCTGCCTGGTCGAGCCGTCCGGGAGGGCCGCGTTCTTCGGTGCGGCGAACCGGCGGAGGGTCTCGCGGGCGAGCCGCAGGGTCGTCTCGCGCACTTCCTCCCGTCCCTGGTCCTCCGCGCCTTCCAGGATGCGCGGGACGATGGCTGCGGCGGCCGCGTCGAGGGCGGCGCGCTGCTGCTCCTCCCCGGGCCTGCCGGCCGGCTTCAGCCTGGCCTCCATGTCCCGCAGGGAGCCGCGCACCTGCACTCCGGCGTAGGCGGCGGTCGCGGCCATCACCGACGTGCCGTTGAGGGCGAGGGGGGTGCCGTCCGGCGGGCAGCACCGGGCGTCGGGGCAGCAGTAGGAGAAGTAGAGCCCGTCGGAGATGCACAGGGCCTCGTAGACGGGGATGTCGAGGGCGCCGCAGGCGGTCCGGAGGCGCTGGGCGAACGGGCGCAGCCGTTCCATGACCCTGCGGCCGGTCTCGCCCGCTCCGGGGTCCTGGCAGAGGAAGACCACGATGCCGTCCGGCCGGGTGCCGCTGCGGCTGCCTCCCTCGACGAGGCATTCGGCCAGGTGGTCGGCGGTGGACGCCCATTCGCGGGGTGAGCCCGGGATCCCGAGCCTGACCCGGCCGCCGAAGCGGCCGTGCTCGCCGTGCAGGGCGACCAGGACGACGGAGTCGGTGGGGTGGAAGCCCAGCATGAAGGGCAGGGCGTCGGCCAGCTCCGCCGGGCCGCGCAGGGTGATCTGCTGGGTACGGGAGAGTCCGCTGGTTTCGTGGTGATTCGCGTTCATGGTCAGGACGGTCTCGTGATCTTCCGAAATCCGAAACCCCTGTGGATAACTCCCGAATCGGGGGATCCGTCGCTCTCGTGAGTTGTCCACAGGTTCGTCGGCTCATTCGCGCGATGTCCGAGGCATCGGGTTGCATGGAGGCATGACCCACGCAGACTCCCCGGAAGACCGCGCCGCCCTTCGGACCGCCGCCGACACCGTGCTCGCCCGTCTCGTCTCGGACCCGACGGGCCGGGCCAGACTGCGCGAGGACCAGTGGCGGGCCATCGAGGCCCTGGTCGCCGACCGGCGCCGGGCCCTGGTCGTGCAGCGGACCGGCTGGGGCAAGTCCGCCGTGTACTTCGTGGCGACGTCGCTGCTGCGCGAGCGCGGCAGCGGTCCGACCGTGATCGTCTCCCCGCTGCTGGCACTGATGCGCAACCAGGTGGAGGCGGCCGCCCGGGCGGGCATCCGCGCCCGGACGATCAACTCGTCGAACACGGAGGAGTGGGACACCGTCCAGGAGGAGGTGGCCGCCGGCGAGGTGGACGTGCTCCTGGTCAGCCCCGAGCGGCTCAACAACCCCGACTTCCGCGACCAGGTGCTCCCCCGGCTGGCGGCAGCCACAGGTCTGCTCGTGGTCGACGAGGCGCACTGCATCTCCGACTGGGGGCACGACTTCCGCCCCGACTACCGGCGCCTGCGCACGATGCTGGCCGACCTGCCGGCCGGCGTCCCGGTGCTGGCGACCACGGCGACGGCGAACGCGCGGGTGACGGCGGACGTCGCGGAGCAGCTGGGGACGGGGGCGGGCACGGACGCGCTGGTGCTGCGCGGTCCGCTCGACCGGGAGAGCCTGAGCCTGGGCGTGGTCAGGCTGCCCGACGCGGCCCACCGGCTGGCCTGGCTCGCCGACCACCTCGGCGAGCTGCCGGGGTCGGGGATCATCTACACGCTGACGGTCGCCGCCGCCGACGAGGTGACGGCCTATCTGCGCCAGTGCGGCCACACGGTGTCGTCGTACACCGGCCGGACGGAGAACGCGGACCGGCAGCAGGCCGAGGACGATCTCCAGGCCAACCGGGTCAAGGCCCTGGTGGCGACCTCGGCCCTCGGCATGGGCTTCGACAAGCCGGACCTGGGCTTCGTGGTCCACCTCGGGTCGCCGTCCTCGCCGATCGCCTACTACCAGCAGGTCGGCCGCGCGGGCCGAGGCGTGGAGCACGCGGAGGTGCTGCTGCTGCCCGGGCAGGAGGACGAGGCGATCTGGCGCTACTTCGCCTCGGTGGCGTTCCCGCCGGAGGAGCAGGTGCGGCGGACGATCGACGTCCTCGCGCAGGCGGGCAGGCCGCTCTCGCTGCCGGCCCTGGAGCCGCTGGTCGAGCTGCGCAGGACCCGGCTGGAGACGATGCTCAAGGTGCTCGACGTGGACGGCGCCGTGCGGCGGGTGAAGGGCGGCTGGGAGAGCACGGGACGCCCGTGGGTGTACGACACGGAGCGGTACGCGTGGGTGGCGCGTCAGCGCGAGGCCGAGCAGCAGGCGATGCGGGACTACGCGTCGTCCCCCGGGTGCCGGATGGAGTTCCTGAGGCGCCAGCTGGACGACGAGGAGGCCGCGCCGTGCGGCCGCTGCGACAACTGCGCGGGCAGCCGTTTCGACCCCAAGGTGTCGGACGCGGCTCTGGACGCGGCCAAGGGCGAGCTGGGGCGGCCCGGAGTCGAGGTCGAGCCCCGGAAGATGTGGCCGACCGGACTCGCCGCCGTCGGGGTCGACCTGAAGGGCCGGATCCCGGCCGGCGAGCAGGCGTTCGGCGGACGGGCCCTGGGGCGGCTGTCGGACATCGGCTGGGGCAACCGGCTGCGTCCGCTGCTGGCCGACGGCACCCCGGACGGGCCCGTGCCGGACGACGTCGTGCAGGCGGTGGTGCACGTGCTCGCCGACTGGGCGAAGGGGCCGGGTGGTTGGGCCTCCGGGGCACCGGACGCACCGGCCCGGCCGGCCGGGGTGGTCACCGTCGCCTCGCACCGCAAGCCGCGGCTGGTGGGTTCCCTCGGCGAGCGCATCGCCGAGATCGGCAGGATGCCGTTCCTGGGGGTCGTGGAGTACACCCCGGAGGCGGAGGAGCTCCGGCTCTCGCGGACGAACAGCGCCCAGCGGGTGGTCGGCCTCCAGCGGACCCTCACGGTTTCGGCCGACCTGGCGGAGCGGCTGGCCACTGCGGGAGGGCCCGTCCTGCTCGTTGACGACCTGTCGGACAGCGGCTGGACTCTCGCCGTGGCTGCCCGGCTCCTGCGACGAGCCGGAGCGGAAGGGGTGTTTCCGCTGGTGCTCGCCGTCCAGGGGTGAAACAGGAGAGCAAACAGGGAGTGAACAATGGGCAACTGGGCAGGGATATGAGTGTCATACCGACGCATTCCCGTCAGCGGCCTCAATTGCTCGTTGCCGCCCGCGCACGGGCCCGCAAGAATTGGGGCACCGCCCCACTCGGCCCGTCAGCGGTCCGGAAGGACTGTGCCGTGGTGCGCCCTCACCCGACCTTGCCCGCCTAGCGGGCGCGTATCCGAAGGGAGGACCGTGACCCTCGGATTCGCTCCGCCCACAGCCACCTCGCTCAGATCGCCGTCCGAATCCGCCAGCCGCCTCGCTCGGATACTCGAACCCGCCGAGTGGGCCGCGGCCGGAATCCCCTTGCTGCGCAACCCGCGTGAGGTCGTCAGCGGCCTGCACTCCCGTCACGCGCCCCGACCCGCGACGGCGGTCCTGGCGATCCTGGACCACGAGGAACGGCTCGCCGCCAGCGCCTCGTTCGTCCGGCGCTCCGTCCCCGCAGACGGCTGGGAGTTCCGCAACGCGCTGCTGGCGCATCTGCGGCGGGTCATCCCGCACGACCTCCGCAGACGGACCCCGGTCCGGACGGCCGTCCTGCTGTACTGCCGCGAGGGCGACGAGCGCTGGACGGAGGAGGACGGCGCCTGGATGTGGGGGCTCCGGGACGCCTGCACCCTCCACGGGCTCCGCTGCGGCGCGTACATCACGCTGACCCGCGGCGGCTGGCAGGTGCTCGGCGAGGGCCGGGGCGGCCGACGCCCGAGTTCCGACTCGGCTCCGCTGCCGCTGGGCGAGGGGCCGGCCGAACTGGGCCTGCTCACCCCGCGGACCGCGAGCGGGGCGACCGAACCGCTGCGCCGGGCCGCCGCGCGCTGAGCACGCGGACGGCACGACGGCCTTCGCCGGGCCGGATCCGGTCGGACCCGAACCGGTCGGACCCGAACTGGTCGGACCAGATCCGGCCTGACCCGATCCGGTCTGACCTGATCCGGTCGGTCGGTCGGTCGGTCGGTCGGTCGCCGGACTCTCCCGCCGGGGAGGTCCGCCCCGGTCCGGCACGGCGAAGGACGCGCCGGTCAGACGCCGGCGCCCGCTCCGAGGAGCGCGGTGACGCGCTGCGCGTCGCCGCAGACGACGAGCAGCACGCCGGCGCGCTGCATCGCCGAGGGCAGCGCACGGGCGGCCGTCTCGTCGTCACCGCCGTTGAGGGCGACGATCACCACGGGGCGGGCGGTGGCCCGCTCCACGGCGGAGGCGTCCGCGAAGAACACGTCGCTGCCGGAGTCCTGCTGGGCCCAGTAGGCGTCCTCGCCGAAGGACAGCTCGTGCGCCGCCCACGGGTGCTGGTCGCCGGTGGTGAGCACCAGGACCTCGCCGGGGGCCCGGCCGCTCTCCAGGAGCATGTCCAGGGCCTCTTCGGCGGCGTCGAGCGCGCCGTCGGCAGGGGCCGGGATCAGCTGAAGCTGCGGGGTGGATCGCTGGTCGGAACGATTCTCCGGCCGCTTGGCCGGAGCGGGACCGGGGCGCGGCGCCGGGGCCGCGGCACCGGCGGGGCCGGGGCCAGGGCGTCCGGGACGCGGAGTGGCCGCGGAACGCGGGCCGGGTACGGGACGAGGGGTCGACGCGGGGCGGCCGGCGGCCGCGGAGGCGCGGGGACCCTGGGCGCTCTCGTGAATCTGAGGCTCCTCGGAAGGAAGGGGTGGATGGAGGTCGAACACCGCTGCGCGGAGCACCGGCGGGTGGGCACGCATGTGCACCCCGGGCGCGTGAGGGGCCGCCCTGCGACGGGTCCCCGCGACCGGAAGATCAGAAGTCGAAGCCGAGTTGGCCCCCGCTCTCCAGCGCGGCCGCCTCTGCCGAGAGGCGGACCTTCTTGAGGTGTCGCCACTGGGGCAGCGCGTCCAGGTACGACCAGGAGAGTCGGTGGTGCGGGGTGGGCCCCAGCTCTTCGAGCGCCGCCTTGTGGACCGGGGAAGGGTAGCCCGCGTTGGCGTCGAAGCCGTAGGCCGCGTAGGCCTCGGCCTCCAGTTCCGCCATGACGGTGTCGCGCCGGACCTTGGCGATGACGGAGGCGGCGGCGACGGCGATGCAGGACTGGTCGCCCTTGATCACCGTACGGACCCGCCAGGGGCTGCCGAGGTAGTCGTGCTTGCCGTCGAGGATCACCGCGTCCGGGCGGACGGGGAGTCCTTCGAGCGCCCGGACGGCCGCGAGGCGGAGGGCGGCGGTCATCCCGAGGTCGTCGATCTCCTGGGGAGAGGCGTCGCCCAGCGCGTACGCCGTGACCCACTGCTCCAGTTCGGCGGCGAGCGCGGTACGGCGTCTGGGGGTGAGGAGCTTGGAGTCGGTGAGGCCTTCGGGGGCGCGACGCAGACCGGTGACGGCCGCGCACACCGTGACGGGGCCGGCCCACGCCCCGCGCCCGACTTCGTCGACTCCGGCGACGATCTTGGCGCCGCTGGTAGCGCGGAGCGATCGCTCGACAGTGTGGGTGGGAGGTTCGTACGGCATGGCGCCTGTCAGGTTACGCCGCCCGGTGCCGCGTGCGATACCCGGATTACCCCTGGACGCCCGGGAGGCCTTCGGGACGGGCGCCTGGAGGGCGGTCGACCGTCCCTCGCGGGCGGCCCGGGGGGACGGTTCCGGGCGGCCACGCACACGTCAGGCGCGCACCAGCGGCACCATGATCCGGTCGATCACGTCGGCGATCTCCTGGTCCGGCCATTCGCTTCCGTACACCTTGGAGCGGTACATCATCATCGCGGGGATCACGTCGAGGACCATGCCGTCGACCGCGTCGGGCCGCACCTCGCCCCGCGCGATTCCGCGCCGCAGCACGGTCGTGAAGAGTCGGACGGAGGGTTCGACGACTCCGGTGACGATCAGCTCGTGAAAGCGCTCCGCGGAGTCGGCGTCGCATTCGTGAAGCACGGCGCGCAGCGCGAAGCCGGGCTTGGAGTACATGGCGTCGCGGACCCGGAGGCAGAGTTCGTAGAGGTCCTCGCGCACGCCGCCGCGGTCCGGGGCGTCGTCGAGGGTGGGCAGTCCGGCCCGGAGGGCTTCGACGACGAGGTCCTCCTTCGAGGGCCAGCGGCGGTAGACCGCGGCCTTGCCGGTCTGCGCGCCGACCGCGACGCCCTCCATCGTCAGGCCCTTCCAGCCGACGCTGCCGAGCTGGTCGAGCGTCGCCTCCAGAATGGCCCGTTCGAGCACGGGACCGCGGCGTCGCGGCGACGCCCCTCCCGGCCGGGCGGCGGCCGCGGGGTGCGAAGTAACCATCAGGATCTCTCCGTTGTGGCGTTGCGGATCGTCGGCAGCGCACAGTGAACGGTTGCGTTCGCTGTGGGGGACTCACTACCGTGGGCGGACAGTGAACGGGTGCGTTCACTCATTCTTCCGTGGGGGATCCATAGTGACAACTTCTCCGCTGGACACCCAGACCAAGGACGGACCCGCTCGCGCCGGGGGCCGTCCGGGCGTCGCGCTCGCCGTGATCGCCGCCTGCCAGCTGATGGTCGTCCTCGACGCGACCATCGTGAACATCGCCCTGCCGCACATCCAGGACGCGCTCTCCTTCTCCACCACCGACCTGTCGTGGGTGCTCAGCGCCTACACCCTCACCTTCGGCGGCCTGCTGCTGCTCGGCGGCCGCGCGGGCGACATCCTGGGCCGCCGCCGGGTGTTCCTCGCCGGCATCCTGCTCTTCACCTTCGCCTCGCTGCTCGGCGGTTTCGCCCAGGAGCCCTGGCAGCTGCTCGCCGCGCGGGCGCTCCAGGGGGTGGGAGGCGCCATCGCCTCGCCCACCTCGCTCGCGCTCATCACCACGACGTTCGCCGAAGGCCCGGAGCGCAACCGGGCGTTCGGCGTGTTCGCCGCCGTCTCCGCGGGAGGCGGCGCCGTCGGTCTGCTGGCCGGCGGCATGCTGACCGAGTGGCTCGACTGGCGCTGGGTCCTGTTCGTCAACGTGCCCATCGGCCTGGCGATCGCCTTCCTCACCCCGCGCTACATCGCGGAGTCCGAGCGCCACCCGGGCCGCTTCGACATCGCGGGCGCCGCGACCTCGACGCTGGGCATGGCGGCGCTGGTGTACGGGTTCATCCGGGCGTCCGAGGAGGGCTGGAAGGACGAGGTGACGATCGGCTCCTTCGTGGCCGCGGTGGTCCTGCTCGTGGCCTTCGCGCTCGTGGAGTCGCGGGCGCGGGAGCCGATCACGCCGCTCAGGATGTTCGCGGACCGCAACCGCTCGGGCACGTACGTGATCATGCTCAGCCTGGCCGCCGCGATGTTCGGCATGTTCTTCTTCATCGTGCTGTGGGTGCAGGACGTCCTCGGCTACACCCCGATCCAGTCCGGGCTCGCCTTCCTTCCGGTGACGGTGGCGATCGCCCTCGGCGCCGGACTCGCGCAGCGCTTCCTCCCGGCCCTCGGCCCGAAGCCGTTCATGGTGGCCGGCTCGGCGATCACGGCCGCCGGTCTGTTCTGGCAGATGTTCATCACGCCGGAGAGCACCTACGCGGACGGCGTCCTCGGCCCGATGCTCCTCTTCGGCTTCGGCATGGGCCTCAACTTCGTGACCCTGACGCTGACGGCGGTCTCGGGGGTGGCCCAGCACGAGGCGGGAGCCGCGTCCGGCCTGCTCAACGCCACCCAGCAGGTCGGCGGCTCGCTCGGCCTGTCCATCCTCGTCACGGTCTTCGGCACGGCGAGCCGGGAGGAGGGCGCCCGCCAGGTGCCGGAATTCCTCGCCGCGTCGACGCCCGAGCAGAAGGCCGCGTTCGCGAAGACCAAGGAGTTGCCCGCGCCCTGGGGCCATGAGGTGCTGACCTCGGGCATCGCCTCCGCCTTCATGGCGGCCGCGGTGATGGCGCTGATCGCGCTGGTCACGGCGGTGCTGGTGATCCGTGTCCGCAAGAGCGACCTGGAGGCCCTCAGCGGCCGCGCGGAGGCGGCGGGACCGGTGGCCTGAGCGGCCGCCGACGGCCCTGCCGCCGCACTCGGCCGTCGGGCGGCGGTACGACCGTCGGGTCGGCCGCTCGACGACGGGAGCGGAGACGGGCCGCTCGACGACGAGGTCCCTCGCACCCCGGGCAGGGTGCGAGGGACCTCGTCGTGCGCCTTGCGTACGTCCGACGGACCCGCACGGCCGCCTCGGACGATCGCCGCAGACGGCCTGGGTCACCAGGCTGTCAGAGTCAGGGCCAGGCCGGTCGGGGTCAGGCGGTGGCGGCGTCCGGAACCCACTCCGGGAGCTCCTCGGTCTGCCGCAGCCAGTCGGCCGGCGGAGCGCCCGCCGCGGTGGCGGCCACCACTCCCCCGGCGATGGCACAGGTCGTGTCGACGTCGCCGCCGACCTGCGCGGTCGTCCAGAACACCCGTTCGAAGTCGCCGAGCCCCCGGGCCGCCGACCAGAGGGCGAACGGCACCGTGTCGTGGGCGCTCGTGCGGCGGCCGCTGCCGAGCACGGCGGCGACCGTACCCGCGTCGCCGTAGTCGAGCATGTCGCGGGCCCGCCGCAGTCCCGCTCCCACGGCACTGCGCGGGACGAGCGCGATGACGCCGTCGAGCAGGGCCTCGGGCGTGGGCGGTCCGGCGGGGTCGGCGGCGAGGGCCGCCGCGGCGGCGACGGCCATGGCGCCGACGACCGCCTCCCGGTGCTGGTGCGTCGTGTACGCGGAGATCTCCGCCTGGTGGGTCGCCTGCTCGGGGTCGTCCGCGTACCAGGCGCCGAGCGGGGCGATCCGCATGGCGGCGCCGTTGCCCCAGGAGCCCTGGCCCTTGAACAGGGCGGCCGCCAGCTCCCGCCAGTCCCCGCCCTCCCTGATGAGCCGGAGCATCCGGTTGACGGCCGGGCCGTAGCCGCGGTCGAAGTCGTGGTGGTGGGCGAAGGACAGGGCCAGGGCGTCCTGGTCGATCCTGTCGTGGTGCACGAGCACGGCCAGGACGGAGCAGGCCATCTCGGTGTCGTCGGTCCACTGCCAGGGGCCGGGAGGCAGCTCGCGCCGCTTCAGCAGGGGGTAGTGGGCGGGTACGAAGAACTGGGAGCCCAGGGCGTCTCCCACGGACAGCCCGCGCAGGCTGGCCAGGGCGCGTTCGAAGCGCCGGTCGAGTGAGGAGTCAGCGGTCATCGCCCTGCCACTCTATCCGGTGTGGCCGTACGGTTCCGGGGTACGCCAGCGCTCGAACGGCCGGTCCAGCCGGTACCTGCCGTCCTCGCCGAGCAGCAGGGTGCGGGTCTCGGCGTTGCCGGGGTTCGACAGCGACTCGAAGTCGGCGACCGTCCAGTGGAACCAGCGCATGCAGAACAGCCGCATCGTCAGCCCGTGGGTGACGAGCAGGACGTTCGGCGGATGGTCGGGCGCCTCGAAGCTGCGGTACAGGCTCTCCAGGAACGCCCCGACGCGGTCGTAGACGTCCGCGCCCGACTCGCCCTGCGCGAAGCGGTAGAAGAAGTGCCCGTACGCGTCCCGGTACGCCTTCTGCAGCCGCACGTCCTCGCGCTCCTGCCAGTTGCCCCAGTCCTGCTCCCGCAGCCGGGGCTCCTCCCGCACGCGGACCTGCCCCGGGGGCAGCCGGAAGGCCCGGAGGGTCTCGTGGGTGCGGCGGTACGGCGAGACGTAGACGCTGACCGGCTCGTCGCCGAAGAGCTTCCGGAGCCGCTCCCCCGTCTCCTCCGCCTGCCGCAGACCCGTCTCGGTGAGCCGCAGCGCATGGTCCGGCTCCCGTTCGTACACCGTGTCGTCGGCATTGCCCTCGGACTCTCCGTGTCGGACGAGGACGATGCGCCGCGGTCGTGCCATACCCCGACCCTAGATCGCGGGCCCCGGGCGGGCTCGGCCGGGCCCGCGCCCCGGACTCCATACGGTGTACGGGAGCCTCCGGCGCCCCGGGCCCGGCCGGCCGCCGGCCCGGTCCCGGCGAGGCGCCGGCCCTGGGTCGAACGGGGCCGGCGTCCCGGGGTCGAACCCGTCGCCGGCCCGGTCCCGGCGGGGTGCCGCCCCCAGGATCAGGCCGCCCGGCGTCCAGGATCACGCCGGCCGCGGCCTCGGCCTCAGACCGTCCAGGCGGGTTCGAGCTGCACCACGTCACCGGAGAGCGCCGCCACGTCGGCCGCCGTGCGGGCCCGCAGGCCGAGCCGCTCGATGCGTTCGGCGCGGTACTTGCCGTGCTCGGCGGCGGAGTGCCAGAGGGAGAAGACCAGGAACTCGCTGCCGGGCGCCTCGCCGAAGAGGCCCCGCAGCATGCCGGGGGATCCGGCCATCGCCGGGTTCCACACCTTCTCCTGCATGAGGGCGAAGTGCTCGGCACGGTCCTCGTGGACACGGCAGTGGGCCACGCGGGCCACGTCGGCGTCGTGGAAGCGCGGCTCGAACCCCGTCTTCACGTCGAAGCGGTGGTCGAACAGCTTGACCTGGACGTCCTTGAACGTGCCGGCCTGCGAGGCGGCCAGCCGGTCGTGCGACCGCGCCATGAAGGAGTCGTAGAAGGCCCGGCTCTCCCAGAACGCGAAGACGTGGACGACGTCCGGTCGAGCCCGGCTCCACCCGCCTCCCTGCCCCCGGAACCCCGGCTCACCGAGCAGCCCCGCCCATTTCCGCTGTCCCCGCTCGAACCCTCGACGGTCCACCACGGTGCAGCGAATCCACTTGACCAGCACCGCGCCATGGTACGGCGCGGACGACCGCCCCGGCAGACCCTCTCAGGGCCTGGACGGGTGCAGACGCTCCAGTCCCGCGCGCTCCCCGGCGTCCAGTTCGATCCCGAAATCCTTCTCCAGGGTGGTGATCAAGTCGTCCGTGGTCACCACCCGCTCCTCGGCGGTGCCGTCCGGCCGCACGGTCGAGAGGGTGTCGCGCACCAGGGCCCTGCGGGCGTCCGTCCCGGGCCGCTGGGCCACGACCTGGCCGAGGAAGCGCGACCGGGGGTGCGAGGAGCTGTAGTGGTTCAGGACGGTGAAGTCGCCGGGGTGGTAGGCCTGCGGCGCGAACGCGTACAGGTCGGCCCAGCCCTCGGGGCGCAGCGCGCGCAGGACGTGGACCCCCTCGTCCTCGACGCCGATCCCGAACGTCCAGCCGTCCTGCCGGACGCGTGCGCCGTCGCGCAGCGGCACCGGTTCGAGGGGCCCCTGCCAGCCGAACCCCACGTCGGCGAGCCATGGCTCGGCCTCCACGGTGACGACCAGCAGCGCGTGCGTGACCGGGGTCAGGTCAGGGCCCCGCGAGCGGTTGCGGGCCCCGCGGCCGGCCACGCTGAAACCGATCCGTTCGAGCGCCGCCGCGAGCAGGGAGTTCTGCTCGTAGCAGTAGCCGCCCCTGCGCCGGTCGACGAGCTTGGCCTGGAGGCTCTTGAGGTCCAGGGGCACCTCCCGGCCGAGGGCGACGTCGAGGTTCTCGAACGGCACGGTCAGGACGTGGGCCCGGTGAAGGGCCGTCAGGGTCGCCAGATCGGGACGTGGTTCCCCGTGGCGAGCCGCGTCGTAGCCGATTCGAGCCAGATATGCGTCGAGATCCAGCTCGTCACCACTCCACAAACCGCTCTCCCCCTCCACCGCCGGTCTCTCTGTCGTAGCCCCATGACACCATGAGCAATCAGCCCACGACCAAGGGCATTTCGAGGACTGGACGGTACGCGGCGAGGCGTGCGCGGGGGCGCACAGGAAGAGGGGACGCACCATGAGCGGACTGAACAAGGGAGTGGGCCGGGTCGATGTCACGCTCCGGTGGGACCCCGCTCCGGCCGGTGCGCCGGCCCACGACCTGGACCTCGTCGCCGGTGTCTTCTCGGCGGCCGACGCGCACGGGGCGCCGGTCTATCTGGTGCACTTCGGCAGCCGCTCCCCCGACGGCACGATCACGCTCCACCGCGACAGCCGTACGGGGCAGGGCTTCGGCGACGACGAGTCCATGACGCTGGAGCTGGACCGGCTGGCCCCGGAGTACGGGCGCGTGGTCGTGGGGGTGGCGATCCAGCAGAACGGCGGGCGCGTCGCCTTCGGCGGCATAGCGAACCCGGGCATACGGATCCGCGAGGGCTACGACGACCTCCTGGACCACGACTTCGCCGACGTGCCCGACGCCCGGTCGGCCACGGTCGTGGAGTTCACCCGCGAGGGGTCCGGCTGGTCGTACCGGTCGCTCAGCCGGGGCTTCGACGCCGACCCGCAGGAGTTCGCCACGCTGCTGGGCACCGCGCGCCCCTGACGCCTCCCCCGAAGCCCTTCGCGGCGGGGCGCCGGCCGACGGCCGGCGCTCCCCGGGATCAGGCGCGCGGACCGGCGGCCTCCGTCGACGGGTGGAGGGTGGTGGCACCGAGTGCGGCGGGGGTTCAGGCGCGGCAGCGCAGCATCTCCAGCGGCGGGTTGGCGAGGAGGTCCGCCCAGTACTCCGCCCCGAGCTCCTGCCGGCCGGCGTCGGACACCTCCAGCGGGACCCACGTCAGCTCGCTGAATCCGGCCGCCCGCAGGCAGTCCTCGTAGACCTCGCGGCGGGGGAGGGTGCTGACGATCGTCACCGGCGGGTCGAGCAGCGCCGTGGTCCGGACCCTGGGTCCCGCCTCGGCCTTCTCGCCGGTCAGTTCGGTGACGAAGCCGTACTTGGCCAACGACGGACCGCCGAAGTCGTAGTCGGGTGACTGCTGGAAGAGGAAGAGTTCGGCGCCGGGCGCCAGGTTCCGGTGGGCGTTGCGGCACATGCGCTCCATGGCCGCCGTGTCGTCGGCGTAGTTGAGCAGCTGCACCGCCACCCCGACGTCGAAGCGCCGCCCGAGGGGGCGCAGTTCGGCCGCGTCGCCGACCTCGTACCGCACACCCAGCGGTTCGCGCTCCTCCAGCGACCGGGCCACGGCGACCATCTCACCGGAGATGTCGATCCCGAGCACGTCGGCGGCGCCGCGCCGGCGGAACGCGCGGCTGTAGAAGCCGGTGCCGCACGCGAGGTCGAGCACCGACCTGCCGCGCACGTCTCCCACCATGGCCAGGAAGCTCGGCACCTCCCCGTACCGCACCACCGGCAGGGCCTTGAAGCCCTCGAACGCCTCACCGATCTCGTCATACTGCTGCACCGTCATCGTGCGGCCTCCCCTGTACGCCGTCGGTTCCACGGCCTCGGCTCGCGCCCCCGGATGCGCCCGGGGCGCGCCTCGGCCTCCGGCGGGTAGTCTCCCCGCCCCCTGACGCACCGTCGTACTGGCGGAAGCCACGAAGATCCGGGCCCGTCCCCGGCCGTGCGTACGGGCCGGGCGGCGCGGGCCGAACCCGGATTCCCCCTCCGGGCACGCCGAAGGGGACCGGCGCGAGGCCGGTCCCCTTCGTGGACCACGGGTCACTCCTCACGACGGACCGCGTCGTGGACGCGGCCGCCGGTCAGGTGGGTGTCAGCTGCAACCGCTGGTCGAGCCGCAGCCCTCGCAGATGTAGCAGGAGCCGGCGCGCTGCATCTTCGTCCCGCAGGAGAAGCAGAGCGGGGCGTCGGCGCTGATGCCGAGCTGCATCTCGACGAGCTCGGCCGAGGTGTGGGCCTGCTTGGGCGCCGGGATCTCGGTCTTCGGGACCGGGGTGACGACGGCCTTCAGCTCCTGGGCGCGGGGCGCGGACTGGGCCAGCGCCTCGACGTCGACCTCCTCCTCGGCCTGCTCGTACGAGCCGGTGTCCAGGTGGCGCTGGCGCTCCTCGGCCGAGTGGATGCCGAGGGCGGAGCGGGTCTCGAAGGGCAGGAAGTCCAGCGCCAGGCGGCGGAAGATGTAGTCGACGATCGACTGCGCCATCCGCACGTCCGGGTCGTCCGTCATGCCGGCCGGCTCGAAGCGCATGTTCGTGAACTTCGAGACGTACGTCTCCAGCGGGACGCCGTACTGCAGACCAACGGAGACGGCGATGGAGAAGGCGTCCATCATGCCGGCGAGGGTCGAACCCTGCTTGGACATCTTCAGGAAGACCTCGCCGAGACCGTCGTCCGGGTAGGAGTTGGCGGTCATGTAGCCCTCGGCGCCACCGACGGTGAAGGAGGTGGTGATCCCCGGGCGGCCCTTGGGCAGGCGCTTGCGGACCGGACGGTACTCGACGACCTTCTCGACGGCCTCGCGGATCGTCGCCTCGGACTTCGCGGTGACCTCGACCTTCTCCTCCTCCTTCTTCTTGGCGGAGAGGGGCTGGCCGACCTTGCAGTTGTCGCGGTAGATCGCGAGCGCCTTGACGCCCATCTTCCACGCCTCGAAGTAGACCTCCTCGACGTCCTCGACCGTGGCCGTCTCCGGCAGGTTCACGGTCTTGGAGAGGGCGCCGGAGATCCACGGCTGGATGGCGGCCATCATGCGGACGTGGCCCATCGCGGAGATGGAACGCTCGCCCATGGCGCAGTCGAAGACCTCGTAGTGCTCGGTCTTCAGGCCGGGGGCGTCGACGACGTTGCCGTGCTCGGCGATGTGGGCGACGATCGCCTCGATCTGCTCCTCCTGGTAACCCAGGCGGCGCAGGGCCTGCGGGACGGTGCCGTTGACGATCTGCATCGAGCCGCCGCCGACCAGCTTCTTGAACTTGACCAGGGCGAGGTCGGGCTCGAGGCCGGTGGTGTCGCAGGACATCGCGAGACCGATGGTGCCGGTCGGGGCGATGACCGAGGCCTGCGCGTTGCGGAAGCCGTTCTTGGCGCCGAGGCGGATGACGTCCTGCCATGCCTCCGTGGCGGCGGCCCAGATCGGCGAGTCGAGGTCGTCGAAGCGGACGGCCTTGGTGTTCTCGTCGGCGTGCTGGCCCATGACGCGCTGGTGCGGCTCGGCGTTGCGGGCGTAGCCGTCGTAGGCGCCGACGACCGCGGCGAGCTCGGCGGAGCGCTTGTACGAGGTGCCGGTCATCAGGGAGGTGATGGCACCGGCGAGGGCGCGGCCGCCGTCGGAGTCGTACGCGTGGCCGGTCGCCATCAGCAGGGCGCCGAGGTTGGCGTAGCCGATGCCGAGCTGGCGGTAGGCGCGGGTGTTCTCGCCGATCTTCTGGGTGGGGAAGTCGGCGAAGCAGATGGAGATGTCCATCGCGGTGATGACGAGCTCGACGACCTTGGCGAAGCGCTCGACGTCGAAGGACTGGTTGCCCTTGCCGTCGTCCTTGAGGAACTTCATCAGGTTCAGCGAGGCGAGGTTGCAGGACGTGTTGTCCAGGTGCATGTACTCGCTGCACGGGTTCGAGCCGTTGATGCGGCCGGACTCGGGGCAGGTGTGCCAGTGGTTGATCGTGTCGTCGTACTGGATGCCCGGGTCGGCACAGGCCCACGCGGCCTCGGCCATCTTGCGGAAGAGCGACTTGGCGTCGACCTCCTCGATGACCTCGCCGGTCATGCGGGAGGTGAGACCGAACTTCCCGCCGGACTCGACGGCCTTCATGAACGTGTCGTTCACGCGGACGGAGTTGTTGGCGTTCTGGTACTGGACGGACGTGATGTCGTCGCCGCCCAGGTCCATGTCGAAGCCCGCGTCGCGCAGGGCGCGGATCTTCTCCTCCTCCTTCACCTTGGTCTCGATGAAGTCCTCGATGTCGGGGTGGTCGACGTCGAGGATGACCATCTTGGCCGCGCGGCGGGTCGCGCCGCCCGACTTGATGGTTCCCGCGGAGGCGTCGGCGCCGCGCATGAAGGAGACCGGGCCGGAGGCGTTGCCGCCGGAGGAGAGGAGCTCCTTGGAGGAGCGGATGCGGGAGAGGTTCAGGCCGGCGCCGGAGCCGCCCTTGAAGATCATGCCCTCTTCCTTGTACCAGTCGAGGATCGACTCCATGGAGTCGTCGACGGACAGGATGAAGCAGGCGGAGACCTGCTGGGGCTGGGGGGTGCCGACGTTGAACCAGACCGGCGAGTTGAAGCTGAAGATCTGGTGCAGGAGGGCGTAGGCCAGCTCGTGCTCGAAGATCTCGGTGTCGGCGGGCGAGGCGAAGTAGCCGTACTCCTCGCCGGCCTTCGTGTAGGTCTTCACGATCCGGTCGATGAGCTGCTTGAGACCGGTCTCGCGCTGCGGGGTGCCGACGGCCCCGCGGAAGTACTTGCTGGTGACGATGTTGACCGCGTTCACCGACCAGAAGTCGGGGAACTCGACGCCACGCTGCTCGAAGTTGATCGAGCCGTCGCGCCAGTTGGTCATGACGACGTCACGACGCTCCCACGCCACCTCGTCGTACGGATGCACGCCGGGGGTGGTGTGGATGCGCTCGATGCGCAGGCCCTTGCTCGCCGACTTGGCTCCCTTGGTGCGGGAACCACGTGCCGGGCCGCTCGCCGTCTCTGTCATGCCGCCTCCCATATACGGGCAAAACACACTTTGGCGCCCAGATACTCCCAGGGCACCGTCTTCTGTACGTCGTTCTGTACTGCTGCCACGAGAACCTCGGGGGTCGCTCGGGGCACGTCTGCCGGGCCGCGCGGCGGCCGGTCGCCGGGCCTGGGGCGGCCCGGGCCGCCGATCTAGTCGGCGGCGGTGGCGGGAACAGGGACCTCGGGGGTCACACCGTTCCCGCTGGTCTCAGCGGGAGGCCGCACGCGGAGCTCCGCGATGGCGGCCTCGAAGTCTTCGAGGCTGTCGAAGGCCTTGTACACGGACGCGAAGCGCAGGTACGCGACCAGGTCGAGCTCCTGCAAGGGGCCGAGGATGGCCAGACCCACGTCGTGGGTGGTCAGCTCGGCGCTCCCGGTGGCGCGCACCGCCTCCTCGACCCACTGGCCGAGCTTGGCGAGGGCGTCCTCGGTGACGGGTCGCCCCTGGCACGCCTTGCGGACGCCGGAGATGACCTTGGTACGGCTGAAGGGCTCGGTGACGCCGGAGCGCTTGACCACCATGAGCGAGCACGTCTCCACCGTCGTGAAACGACGGGAGCAGTCGGGGCACTGGCGGCGGCGTCGGATCGACGTCCCGTCGTCGGTGGTGCGACTGTCGACGACACGGCTGTCGGGGTGCCTGCAGAAGGGGCAGTGCATGGTTCCGACCCTCCCTCACGGCACGACTGACGAGCCTCGCCGGCCCGTCGGGGCCCTTCGAAGCGACCACCAGCATAGGCGATGCGCGCATCCCCGGCAGACCGGGGACCACAACCCCTGGGTGGCCGGTGCCATCCAACCACTAGATCTTGGGTTGTGGGCGATTCCGCGCCCTGCGCGTGTCGCAACCCGTCCGCTGCCGGGATTCCGGCCCCGCGGATGCGACACTGGGAGGCGCGACGGAGGCCGCTGGACGCGGCGCCGCCACCGCGGCGACCCCTCAGGCCGTGACGTGAGTGTGCTCATACACCCCTATGCGTAGAGCCGTAAGGCAATCTGCGATTTTTCACTCGAACGTGTGTTTGGCGCAACCTTTCGAAAGCTACTACCGTTGTGCCAGCCAGGGAGACCATTCGAGAGGGGCCGACGACGTGACCACCACCGCAGACAGTGCCACCATCACCGCCCAGGACCGCTCCCAGGGCCGACTCGAGCCGGTGCACGCCATGAATGACACGGGCATGAACGGCGAGGAGCCCGGGCGACCCGCCCGTGCCCTCCCCGGACGACCTCCAGGCATCCGAGCCGACAGCTCCGGTCTCACCGACCGGCAGCGCAGGGTCATCGAAGTCATCCGCGACTCGGTCCAGCGCCGCGGCTACCCGCCGTCGATGCGCGAGATCGGCCAGGCGGTGGGCCTCTCCAGCACCTCCTCGGTCGCGCACCAGCTCATGGCACTGGAGCGCAAGGGCTTCCTCCGCCGCGACCCCCACCGCCCCCGGGCGTACGAGGTCCGCGGTTCGGACCAGCCCAGCACCCAGCCGACGGACACCACCGGCAAGCCCGCCGCGTCGTACGTCCCGCTGGTCGGCCGGATCGCGGCCGGCGGCCCGATCCTGGCGGAGGAGTCCGTCGAGGACGTCTTCCCGCTCCCCCGGCAGCTGGTCGGCGACGGCGAGCTCTTCGTCCTGAAGGTCGTCGGCGACTCGATGATCGAAGCCGCCATCTGCGACGGCGACTGGGTCACCGTCCGCCGCCAGCCCGTCGCGGAGAACGGCGACATCGTCGCCGCGATGCTCGACGGCGAGGCCACCGTCAAGCGCTTCAAGCGCGAGGACGGCCACGTCTGGCTCCTCCCGCACAACGCCGCCTACCAGCCCATCCCCGGCGACGAGGCCACCATCCTCGGCAAGGTCGTGGCGGTGCTCCGGCGGGTGTGACACACCGCGCCGGTTCTCTGGACCGGGCCCCGGGACCTACTGCGCCGGTCCCGGGGCCCTGCTCTGTGCGGAGCCCCGGGACCAGCAGAGGTCAGTCGGTCGCCGCCTTCGAGGCCGCGTCGATCGCCGCCAGGGACTTCCGCACCTGATTGCGGTCCGTGGTGTACCAGAAGTCGGGCAGCGAGGCCTTCAGATAACTGCCGTACCGGGCCGTGGCGAGCCGGGGGTCGAGCACGGCCACCACACCCCGGTCCCCCGTGGCGCGGACGAGACGGCCGGCGCCCTGCGCCATCAGCAGGGCGGCATGGGTCGCCGCGACGGCCATGAAGCCGTTGCCCCCGGCCTCCTCGACGGCCTTCTGGCGCGCGCTCATCAGCGGGTCGTCCGGCCGCGGGAAGGGGATCTTGTCCATGACCACCAGCTGACAGCTGGGCCCCGGGACGTCCACGCCCTGCCAGAGCGACAGCGTGCCGAAGAGACAGGTCTTCGGGTCGGCCGCGAAGTTCTTGATCAGTTCGCCCAGGGTGTCCTCGCCCTGGAGCAGGATCGGCAGCTCCGGGATGCGGGACCGCAGTTCCTCCGCCGCCTGCTGCGCGGCGCGCATGGAGGAGAACAGCCCGAGGGTCCGGCCGCCGGCCGCCTGGATCAGTTCGGTGAGCTCGTCGAGCATGTCGCCCCGCTCCCCGTCCCGCGCGGGGCGCGACAGGTGCTTGGCGACGTAGAGGATGCCCTGCCGCGGATAGTCGAACGGCGAACCGACGTCGATGCCCTTCCAGACGGGCAGGTCATCGCCCTTGGTCCCTTCCGGGGCGAGGCCGAGCGAGGCCCCCACCCCGTTGAAGTCGCCGCCGAGCTTCAGCGTCGCCGAGGCCAGGACCACGGACCGCTCGGTGAAGAGCTTCTCGCGGAGCAGGCCGGAGACGGTGAGCGGGGCGACCCGCAGCGACGCGCCGAAGCGGTCGTGCCGCTCGTACCAGACGACGTCGTACTCCGAGCCCTGGGTGATCCGCTCCGCCACGCCGTGGACGGTCTCCACCGAGGCCATCGCCTGCTTGCGCACCGCGTCCTCGTCCTGCACGGCCCGGTCGCGGGTGGAGCCGAGCGCCGAGATCACGGCACGGGCGGCGTCGCGCAGCGCCATCAGCGCGTACGCCAGGTCCTCCGGGATCTCCTCCAGACGCCCCGGCAGGGCCAGCTCCATGACGCGCTCGAAGCCCTCGGCCGCGGTCTGCAGCTGGTCGGCGACCTTCTCGTCGACCAGCTTCGCCGACCTGCGGACCGCCCGGTTGACCTGGCCCGGGGTGAGCTCCCCGGTCGCCACGCCGGTGACCCGGGAGACCAGCTCGTGGGCCTCGTCGACGATCAGCACCTCGTGCTGCGGGAGCACCGGGGCGCCCTCGATGGCGTCGATCGCCAGCAGCGCGTGGTTGGTGACGACGACGTCGGCGAGCTTGGCGCGCTCGCGCGCCGCCTCGGCGAAGCACTCCGGACCGTAGGCGCACTTGCTGGCGCCGAGGCACTCCCGCGAGGAGACCGACACCTGGGCCCACGCCTTGTCGGAGACGCCGGGCGTCAGGTCGTCCCGGTCCCCGGTCTCCGTCTCGTCGGACCAGTCCCGCAGCCGCAGCAGGTCCTGCCCCAGCTTGCTGCTGGGCGCGGCCGCCTCGAAGGGGTCGAAGAGGCCGTCCTCCTCCTCCTGCGGGACCCCTTCGTGGAGCCGGTGCAGGCAGAGGTAGTTCGACCGGCCCTTGAGCATGGCGAACTGGGGACGGCGGCGCAGCTGCGGGTGCAGCGCGTCGACCGTGCGCGGAAGGTCGCGCTCGACGAGCTGGCGCTGGAGCGCCAGGGTGGCCGTGGCCACCACGACCCGCTCCCCCTGGGCCAGGGCGGGCACCAGATAGCCGAGTGACTTTCCGGTGCCGGTGCCGGCCTGGACGAGGAGGTGGGAGTTGTCGTCGATGGCCTCGGCCACGGCCGTGGCCATGGTCACCTGGCCGGGCCGCTCCGTGCCGCCGACGGCGGAGACGGCTGCGTGGAGGAGGTCGGGGAGGGATGGCTTCGTCATAGCCCCTCCAGCCTACGGGTCACCACCGACAGCCCGGCCACGCGCGCGCCTCAGGCGAGCGGGTTGGGGACGGTGCCGTGGACGGCCGCGTGGGGGCGTTCGGGCCGGTCGCGGTAGCCGTCCAGGTGCAGACGGTTGCGGTTGAGACAGAGCCGCTCGATGCGCGGGGTGAGGAGATCGAAGAGCTCGAACCGTTCCTTCAGCTCGGGGAACCGTGCCTGGTGGCGCAGGATCTCCGCGCGGACGAGCGCCCAGAAGTCCGCTTCGGGCACTCCCAGTTGGTCCTCGCAGAGCGGCGCGAGGTAGCGGAGGACGCCGACGAAGAGCCCCGAATGGATGAACTGGACGAGGAAGTCGGGCTCCTCGGTGAGCAGGACGGCGCGGACGTCGTCCGGCATCGTCCCGTGCTCGGGCAGCGGCTGGGCGCTGACGTTCACGTCGTCGACGAAGTCCTTGATCGCGAGGCGGACGGGGACGTCGTCGCCGTCGTAGACCACGATGGCGTTCTCGCCGTGCGGGGAGAAGACCGTGCCGTAGCGGTAGAGGAAGTGCAGCAGCGGAGGCAGCAGCGCGCCGAAGAGGTGCCGGAGCCACACCGCGGGCTCCAGCCCCGAGCGCTCCACGAGTTCGGCGACGAACGCCCGGCCCTCCGGGTCCGTGTGGAGCAGGGACGCGAGGGTGCGGGCGCGCTCGCCCGGGGGCAGGCGCAGCGGCTCGCGCCAGATCGCGCCGAGCAGTTCCTTGTACTGGTACGGGACTTCCGGCAGCCGGTCGTACAGCGGGTGCTCGACGGTGACGGAGGCGACCTCGCCGAGGAGGACGACGCCGCACTCGTCGCGCAGGAACGGGTCGCCCTCGCGCAGTCCGTGGACCCAGGCGGTGACGGCGGGCGCGGCGAGGGTGCGCTCGGTGGGCAGTCCGCGCCAGACGAGGGTGTTGAGGACCGACAGGGGCAGCTTGACGGTGTGCCGGTCGGGGCGCGTGACGTTGAGGAAGGTGCGGACGGACTGCTGCGGGAGCCGGAGGTCGGTGTCGGCGGAGAGCGGGACGACGGTCCCGGCGGCGACGGCCGGTGCGTACAGCGGGAGCAGGATCTCGTCCCACTGCCAGGGGTGGACGGGCAGCAGGAGGTAGCCGTCGGGTTCGTGGCCGCGGGCGGTCAGTTCGGCGCGGAAGGCGGCGTGGACCTCGGGGTCCAGCTCCTGGGCGTAGAGACGGTCGGGGGTGTCGAGGCCGCAGACTCCCCGGTAGGCGGCGAGGCGGTTGCTGACGGCGATCCACGGCAGCCGGGTGGCGCGCCGGGCCTCGGGTGCCCAGCGTGCGGCGTCGGTGGCCGAGAAGCCGATGCGCCCCTTGTTGAGGACGAGCCAGGGGTGGCCGGTCTGGTGGCCTTCGAGCTCGGCGTACGGGAGGTCGGCGAGCCGGGCGGCGGGGAGGGCCGTGTGGTCGAGGCGCGTGTCCGCGGCGAGGGTGGCGGAGAGCTCGCGGATGAGGTGGCCGAGGGTGGCGCCGTCGAGCCGCAGGAGGCCGCGGGCGCGGACCAGGAAGTCGAGGGGGTCGGTCAGGGGCCGGCCCTCGTGGGTGATCGAGTCGGCGGCCACCCGCCAGCTGCCGTACGAGCCCCGGCGGGCGCGAAAGGCGAGCGTGGTGCCGTCGTCGAGCCGCAGGGTGTGGCCGTCGGGGGTGCCGTCCCCGGCGGGGACGGGCTCCACGATCTCCTCGTAGGCGAACTCTCCCAGGGCCTTGGCCAGCAGCCGGGAGGAGGCACGGGTCCAGGCGGCGGCGGTCAGCTCCGGCGGTGCGAGGAGCGCGGGTGCGGGGTCGGGCCCGGAGTGCGGTGTGGATGCGGGCGTCCGGCCGGCCGAGGGCGTCGGGGCGGGGGCCGGGGTGGGGGCTGCGGCCCGGGCGGGTGCTGCCGTCGGCGCCGGCTGCGGCACGGGAGCGGAATCGCGGGCGGTCGCGGCGTCCGGGGCCGTCGAGGGGGACGGGACGCGGGCGGGGTCCGGGGCGGGCGTCGTCGGGGCCGGGGCGGACGGGCTGGGCTGAGCGGAGTCGTGGGGTGCAGGGGACGTCGACACGAGGACTCCTCGGAGTGGGAACCGCTGTGGGCCGAGCGGTGTATGAAAGGTAGAGAGGTGATCACAGAACGTGACGGAGCGCGCGGTCACGGATCATGAGCGCCGCTCGCTTGTCGGGGAGGTCGACTTCCGCCGCGTAGCGGAAGCCGCCGCCGAGGAAGGCGGAGACGGAGGGGGTGTTGCGGATGTCCGGTTCGGCGACGACCCGGGTGCAGCGGGGACGGTGGTCGAGGACGAGGTCGGCGACGGCCCGAAGGAGCGTGGTGCCGACGCCGCGGCCGCGGTCGGTGACGCCTCCGATCAGCAGATGGATACCGGTGTCGTGGGGGCGCGCCGGGTAGTGGCGGGCGAGCGGGTCGAGGTCGGCTCGGTAGATCTCGAAGTAGCTCATGGGGGTGTCGTCGAGCAGGCCGAGGCAGGGGACGCTCCGGCCGTCGCCCTCCAGCTGGGTGCGGAGGTGCTCGGCGGTGACCGTCTCGTCCCCGGCGAGCTCCCAGAAGGCGGCGACGGCGGGGTCGTTCATCCAGCCCGTGAGGAGCGGCAGGTCCCGTTCGAGCCGGACGGGGGTGAGACGGAAGGAGCCGACCGGGGTCGTCGTCGGGGCCCAGTCGGCGACGGAGTCGAGCAGGTCGCCGTCGAGGAGGGCGACCAGGTCGTCGAGTCTCAGGTCGAGGGTGTCGTCCTCCGGCGGGTCGGCCGGTGGGCGGGTGGGTGACACGGAGTCGCTCTCCTCTCGGCGGTGTGATCGGGACGTCGGCGGTGGGCCGGCCCCCTGCGGGACCGGCGTCGTCACGGGGCGGAGTCGGGGGGAGCTCTCAGGTGCGGAGGGGGTTGGGGACGGTGACGTAGACGGACTGGGTGTCGACGGGGCCGACGAGTTCGTCCAGGCCGTGCAGCCGGGTGAGGAGGTTGGCCTTGCTGCGCAGGGTGGCGGCCTCGAGGAGCCGGTGCGGCAGCGGCGAGCCGAGGCCGGTGGCGGAGGCGAGGAAGCTGCGGAAGGCGGCGAGCAGGACCCGCTCGTCGGCGAGGCGCTGGGAGCCGAAGGCGCCGATCAGGCCCAGGACGTTGTTGATGCCGAGGTAGTAGGCGAAGCGTTCGTCGGTGACCTGGTCGGAGACGAAGGTGTCGCTGTCCGCGCCGATGCCGGGGAGGCGGCGCTCCAGCTCGCCGCGGTGGGACTCGCGGAAGTAGTAGCCCTGGTTGTCCCGGTAGCGGCCGCCGACCGGCCAGCCGTCCGGGTCCAGGAGGACCAGGGTGTTCTGCTGGTGGGCTTCGAGGGCGATGCCGGCGTGTCCGTCGAGCCAGAGGACGGGCCGGACGACCTGGTCGAGGTAACGCAGGAACCACTCGGCGGCGACGGCCGTGAGGGGGCGGCCGGTGCGGGCGGAGAGCCGGCCGACGACATCGGCGAGCCGGGAGCGCAGGGTGGTGCTGCCGGGCCAGGGACGGGGGGTGGTGAGGGAGGCGATGCAGACGGCGTCGTCGCCGGGGCCGAAGGGGTTGTGGCGGATCATCACGTCGAGTCCGGCGACGGGGGCGCCGTCCGGGCTGTCGACGGCGAGCCAGGCGGGGTCGCGGACGATGTCGAAGCCCGGGTGGGCGGCCTGCCACTCGTCGACCAGGCCGGTGCGGAGCAGCCGGTGGACCTCCACGCCGCGGTGGAGTTCCTTGCGGAGGTTCTCGCGGCGGGAGTTGGTGATGCGCAGGCCGAGGGAGAGCTTGAGCATCGCGCGGGCGCCGGGGCGGTGCACGGTGCGGACGGAGGAGGTGGGGTGCCAGGGGCTGCCGTGGAGGCCCAGGTCGTGGAGGAGTCCGGCGTCGAGGAGGGCGCGGACGTCGGGGCGGTGGAGGAGTTCGCGGGCCTGCCAGGGGTGCAGGGGCAGCGGAGCGGTGCCGGCGGGGAGGGCGAGGCCCTCGGCGAGTCCGGCGGCGAGCTGCTCCGCGGTGACGGGGCGGCCCTGTTCGGTCCAGGCGGAGTCGGAGGCCAGGAGGGAGGCGTCGACGGCCATCCAGTGGAGGGGGAAGGCGCCCTGGAGCTCGGGCGAGTAGAGCCGGGCCTCGGCCTCGGAGAGTCCCTCGCGGCTCTTGGGGGTGGGGTGGAGCGGGTGGCCGAGCAGCAGGGACTGTTCGGCGGCGAGGAAGAGGTCGGCGTCCGGGTGCGGCTGGGGCCGGTGGCGGCGCTCGGCGAGGAAGTCGGCGGTGCGGCGCGCGGAGTCGGCGACCCGGCCGACGAGTTCGGTGCCCTCGGGGCGGCCGGTCTCGCGGCTGAGCAGGGCGGCGACGGTGACGGCGTCGACGGTCGGCGCGGAGGCCGGGAGCCCTTCGAGGAGGGGGGCGCCGAAGCGGTGCCAGCCGGTGGGCGACCAGTAGCGGACGGGGACGAGGAGGGCGGTGCCGCTGGCGTCGAGGGGGATGCGCAGGCTCGCGGAGCCTGGGGCGGGGATGTCCTTCTCCCGGACCCAGCAGCGGAGGAGGTTCTCGATCGTGGCCGTGTCGGCGGCGCGCGCCGCGTCGGGGTCGTCCAGGGGGTCCGCGGCGGAGGCCGGGTGCGGGGTCCTGGTGTCGAAAGGGCCGGTGTGCTGGCGCGGGACGGTGGGTTCGTCCGCGGTGTCGCGGCCGGTGGCCGGGCAGGTGAGGTCCTCGAAGGAGAGGGGCGCCTCGGTGTCGGGAGCCGGGGAGGTGGGCGTGGGGTTCACGGGGCTTCCTTGGGGTGGGGCCGGGGCGGTCCGGGTCAGTGGGACGGTCCGGGGGCGGTCCGGGGGGCCGTGGCCCGGCGGGCGGCCGGCTGGTGGGGGATGTGGGCCCGTTCGGCCGCGGCCAGGGCGTCGGCGAAGCGGTCGAGGACGGCGGTGGCCTGCTCGTCGGTGAGGGTGAGCGGGGGCAGCAGCCGGACCACCGCGGAGTGGCGGCCGCCGAGTTCGACGATGAGGCCGCGGGCGAGGCACTCCTGCTGGACGGCGCGGGCGAGGGACGGGGCGGCGGGCGGGACGGTGTCGTCGGGACCGGCCCCGTCGGGGTCGACGAGCTCGACGCCGATCATCAGGCCGCGGCCGCGGACGTCGCCGACGCAGGGGTGGTCGGCGGCGAGGCCCCGGAGCCGGCCGAGGATGCGGGCGCCGAGGGTTCCGGCGCGCTCGGCGAGCCCGTTCTCGCGGACGTAGGCGAGGGTGGCGGTGCCGGCGGCCATGGCGAGCTGGTTGCCGCGGAAGGTGCCGGCGTGGGCACCGGGTTCCCAGGCGTCGAGGGCGGACCGGTAGACGATGACGGCGAGGGGGAGGGAGCCGCCGATGGCCTTGGAGAGGACCATGACGTCGGGCACGACGCCGCTGTGCTCGACGGCCCAGAAGGCGCCGGTGCGGCCGACGCCGGTCTGCACCTCGTCGACGACGAGCGGGATGGAGCGGTCGGCGGTGATCCGGCGCATCCGGCGCATCCAGTCGTCGGGGGCGGGGAAGACGCCGCCCTCGCCCTGGACGGCCTCGACGATCATCCCGGCGGGGGTGGTGACCCCGCTCTTGGGGTCGTCGAGGAGGCTCTCGGTCCAGTGGGCGGCCAGTTCGGCGCCGCGTTCGCCGCCGACGCCGAAGGGGCAGCGGTAGTGCTGGGGGTAGGGCAGGCGGGTGACGCTGACGTCGGCGGCGCCGCCGGAGGCGGACAGGGCTCCGGCGGTCATGCCGTGGTAGGCGCCGGTGAAGGCGAGGAGGCCCCGGCGGCCGGTGGCGGTGCGGACGAGTGTGAGGGCGGCCTCGACGGCGTCGGTGCCGGCGGGTCCGCAGAACTGGATGCGGGCGTCGTCGGCGAGTTCGCCGGGCAGGGTGGCGAACAGCTCGGAGGTGAAGGCGTCCTTGAGCGGGGTGGCGAGGTCGAGGACGTGGAGGGGCGCCCCCGAGTCGAGGACCTTGCGGATGGCCTCCAGGACCACGGGGTGGTTGTGGCCGAGGGCGAGCGTCCCGGCGCCGGAGAGGCAGTCGAGGTACCGGCGGCCGTCCGCGCCCTCGATGGTCAGGCCCCGGGCCCGTACCGGGACGATGGGCAGCGAGCGGGCGTAGGTGCGCGCGGCGGACTCGCGCTGCGACTGGCGGCGCAGGATGCCCTCGTATCCGCCCCCTTGGTCCGTCGGGACGTGCGTCCGGGCGGCCGGTGGTACGGCCGGAGCTGATTCGGTCACGGCCACGGCTCGTTGTCCTCCCGCGGTAACGGTTGCGTTGCACATCGGGACGTGAGGAGCCGCCCGCAAGGGCGGTCCTGAACGCCACCGTCGTGTCCCCCGTACGTACCAACGACGGGAACTGCCGGGGATCACGGGCCGGGGGCAAGTTCTTGGCGTGTCCCGGATCACGGCACGGCAACGACCGAACGGTGCGCGGAACCGCGGACGGGGCGCGTACCGTCCCCTCCGGCACCGGCATAGTGGGGGCCGTCGGTCGCGCCCGGGAGGGTCCGGCCGCTGAAGTACCACGCACATGTAGGACAAGTTGACGTAGTCCCAGGGGGATCACGAGATGCGATCGATGCGCACGCTGCTGACGGCGGCCTCCGCCGTCGCGGCGCTGACGTTCACCGCCACGGCCTGCGGGCCGAGCGAGGACAACGCGGGAGACAAGCCCAGCGCGCCCGCGAGCCCGAGCCCGGCCGACAAGATCAAGATTCCGGAGGACCTGAAGAAGCGTCTGAAGGAGCACGGGATCGACGTCGACAAGTGGCGCGGCGGCGAGTGGAGGAACTGGGACCGCGACAAGTGGCTGCGTGAGGCCAAGGACTTCGTCAACCCGATCATCGAGGACCTGTGGGACCCGGACCGGATGCGGGAGGCCGAGCGGCCCGACAAGCCGGTCGAGGAGGAGGACATCTCCGGTGACGAGGGTGTCACCGACCCCACTCCGAACCCGGTGCGGGCACGGGCCGTGGACGCCAAATACCACGACAACGCCCCCGAGTCGGGCAAGGTCTTCTTCGACGGCCCCGAGGGCTCGATGGTCTGCTCGGCCACGGTCGTGAAGGACCCGGCGCACCCCGGCAAGTCCAACATGGTGTGGACGGCCGGCCACTGCGTGCACAAGGGCAAGCAGGGCGGCTGGTACCGCAACATCGCCTTCGTCCCGTCGTACAACGACGCCGCGCGGGAGACGTCCGACCTGGAGAAGGCGACGCGCGAGCAGGTCGCGCCCTACGGCGTGTGGTGGGCCGACTGGGTCAAGACCTCCGACCAGTGGATCGCCCAGGGCGCTTCCACCGGCGGCGCGGGCGCTCCCTACGACTTCGCGGTCATCCAGGTGACCCCGGAGAAGGGTTCCTCGGGCAAGTCCCTGGAGGAGACCGTCGGATCGGCGCTCCCGGTGGAGTTCAACGCCCCGGCGGTGCCGAAGATCAAGAGCCTGACGGCGACCGGTTACCCGGCGGCGCCGCCGTACGACGGCCAGAAGATGTTCCAGTGCCAGGACAAGCCGGGCCGGCTGTCCCTGAAGGCCGAGCAGCCGACGATGTACCGCATCGGCTGCTCGATGACCGGCGGTTCGTCCGGTGGCGGCTGGGTCGCCACGGGCGCCGACGGCAAGCCGGCGCTGGTGTCGAACACCTCGATCGGCCCGTCGACGGCCGGCTGGCTCGCGGGTCCGCGCTTCGGACCGGAGGCCAAGGCGATCTTCGACGAGGTCAGCAAGAAGTACGCCGGCCGCTAGGCACGACAGGAGGCGGGGCCGTACGGTCCCGCCTCCGTCGCGTGTGCGCACGGCGGGCATACTGTGCACCGCTCATGACACGTCCATGGCAACACTCCATGGCGACACCAACGGGGAATTCCTTCATGCGCTCTGTACGACTCATACCGGCCGCCCTCGGCCTGGCGACGGCGCTCGCGCTGACCGCCACGGCCTGCGGTCCCACCGACACCCCGGCGGCCGACAAGCCCGCGGCCGGGGCGAGCAGCTCCGCGCCCGCCACCGGCGACGCCGGCACCGACCTCACCAAGGACCTCGCCGACAAGCTCAAGAAGCACGGCGTCGACCTGGACAAGTGGAAGGACGGCGAGTGGAAGAACTGGGACCAGGACACCTGGCTCCGTGAGGCCGAGGACTTCGTCAACCCGGTGATCGAGGGCCTCTGGGACCCCGCCCGCATGCAGTCGGCGAAGAGCCCGGACCAGACGATCACGGCGCAGGCCGGCACCGGCGGCAGCGACCCGACGCCCCGGCCGGTCACGGCGCAGCGCGAGAAGACGCCGTACCACCGCAACGCGGCCCCGGTCGGCAAGATCTTCTTCGACTCCCCGCAGGGCCACATGGTCTGCTCCGGCACGATCGTGAAGGACCCGCGCCGGCCCGGGAAGTCCAACATGGTCTGGACGGCGGGCCACTGCGTCCACGCCGGCAAGCGCGGCGGCTGGTACCGCAACATCACCTTCGTGCCCGCCTTCAACGACCTCGGCAAGTCGCCGGCGGCGCTGAACAACGCGCAGCCGCACGAGGTCTACCCCTACGGCCAGTTCTGGGCCGACTGGGCCGTGACCTCGGGCGAGTGGATCAACGCGGGCGGCACCAACCAGGCATGGCCGTACGACTACGCCGTGCTGCACGTCCAGCCGGAGCGGGGCGGCAAGTCGCTGGAGGAGACGGTCGGCGTCGCGCTGCCCGTGGACTTCTCCGCTCCGACGCCCGCGCAGTCCGGGACGGTGGGCGCCTGGGGGTACCCGGCGGCGCCGCCGTACAACGGCATGATCATGCACAAGTGCCTCGACCGGGCGACGCGGCTCACCACGGCTCCGGCCACGCCGACGATGTACCGGATCGGCTGCACGATGACCGGCGGCTCCTCGGGCGGCGGCTGGTTCCGCGTCCTGCCGAACGGCAAGACGGCGCTGGTGTCGAACACCTCGATCGGCCCGGCCGGCGGCAACGGCTGGCTCGCGGGTCCGCAGCTGGGCAAGGGCGCCAAGGCCGCCCACGACATGGTCAGCAAGAAGTTCGCCCGCTGACCCGGCCCGCCACGGTCCGACGGACCGCGCACCACGACGAAGGGCGCTGCCCCTCCCCCGACGGGGAGGGGCAGCGCCCTTCTGTACTGCGGTGGGTCAGTGCGCGGCGGGCACGAACGGCGCCAGCAGCGCCGCCAGCTCCTCGTGCACCCGGGCCTTGAGCAGAGTGCCCTCCGGGGTGTGCTCCTCGGACTCGACCTCGCCCTCGGCGTGCACCCGGGAGACGAGACCGCCCTGCGTGTACGGCACGAGGACTTCGAGCTCGACCTGCGGGCGGGGCAGTTCGGCGTCGATGAGGGCGAGCAGCTCCTCCATGCCCTGGCCCGAACGGGCCGAGACGACGAGGGAGTGCTTCTCCATCCGCAGCAGACGCTGGAGCACCAGCGGGTCGGCGGCGTCCGCCTTGTTGATGACGACGATCTCCGGCACGTTCACCGCGCCGACGTCGCGGAAGACCTCGCGCACGGCGGCCAGCTGCTCCTCCGGGGCGGGGTGCGAGCCGTCCACCACGTGCAGGATGAGGTCGGACTCGGCGACCTCCTCCATGGTGGAGCGGAACGCCTCGACCAGGTGGTGCGGCAGGTGCCGGACGAAGCCGACGGTGTCCGCGAGGGTGTAGACCCGCCCGGTCGGCGTCTCGGCCCGGCGCACGGTCGGGTCGAGGGTGGCGAACAGGGCGTTCTCCACGAGGACGCCCGCGCCGGTGAGCCGGTTGAGCAGGGAGGACTTGCCGGCGTTGGTGTATCCGGCGATGGCGACCGACGGGACCTTGTTGCGGCGGCGCTCCTGCCGCTTGATGTCGCGGCCGGTCTTCATGTCCGCGATCTCCCGGCGCATCTTCGCCATCTTCTCGCGGATGCGGCGCCGGTCGGTCTCGATCTTGGTCTCACCGGGACCACGCGTGGCCATGCCGCCACCGCCGCCGCCGCCCATCTGCCGGGAGAGCGACTGGCCCCAGCCCCGCAGGCGCGGCAGCATGTACTGCATCTGCGCGAGCGCGACCTGGGCCTTGCCCTCGCGGGACTTGGCGTGCTGGGCGAAGATGTCGAGGATGAGGGCGGTCCGGTCGACCACCTTCACCTTGACGACGTCTTCGAGGGCGATGAGCTGGCCGGGGCTGAGCTCGCCGTCGCAGACGACGGTGTCGGCACCGGTCTCGACCACGATGTCGCGCAGTTCGCGCGCCTTGCCCGAGCCGATGAAGGTGGCCGGGTCCGGCTTGTCGCGGCGCTGGATCACGCCGTCGAGCACGAGGGCGCCCGCGGTCTCGGCGAGGGCGGCGAGCTCCGCGAGGGAGTTCTCCGCGTCCTGCACCGTCCCCGAGGTCCACACACCGACCAGCACGACGCGCTCCAGGCGCAGCTGTCGGTACTCGACCTCGGTGACGTCCTCGAGCTCGGTGGAGAGGCCGGCGACACGGCGCAGGGCCGCGCGCTCGGAGCGGTCGAACTGGTCGCCGTCCCTCGCTCCGTCGATCTCGTGGCTCCAGGCGACGTCCTCTTCCATCAGGGCATCGGCCCGAAGGCTCTCGGTACGGCTCGTCTCCGCGAAGCTCTGCTCGTCCTGGGAAGGGGAAGAAGAGGAGGTCATTGGATCCTTACGTCGAATGAGGCGATGGGTCTGTGTCCGTGGCAACGCGTGGGGGCGCCGGAAGATTCCCGGAGCCGGCCGCGCCGCCGACCTGACGATGGTGGCACGGCCCGGCCGGGCCCGTCATCCCGGTTTCGCGGCGGTCGCCGGGCGGCTGCGCCAGTCGGCGTGTCCGGGCATGGGCGGGGTCTTCGCCGCGTACAGCCAGCCCCGGAAGAAGGCGGTGAGGTCGCGGCCGGCGACCTCACCGGCGAGGGCCGTGAAGTCGGCGGTGGTGGCGGTGCCGTCGCGGTGGTCGGCGACCCAGCGGCGTTCCAGGGCCCGGAAGGCGTCGGTGCCGATCTCCTGGCGGAGCGCGTAGAGGACGAGGGCGCTGCCGTCGTAGACGACGGGGCGGAAGAGACTGATCTTGTGGCCGGGCGAGGGCGGCTCGGGGGCGGCGGGCGGTCCGCCGTCGGCGCGCCAGGCGTCGGAGGCCGCGTAGGCCGCCTTCATCCGCTTCTCCAGGGGCTTGCCGGCGGTCTCCTCGGCGTAGAGGGCCTCGTACCAGCTGGCGTGGCCCTCGTTGAGCCAGAGGTCGGACCAGGCCCGGGGCGAGACGCTGTCGCCGAACCACTGGTGGGCCAGCTCGTGGACCATGATCGAGTCGACGTACCACTCCGGGTAGGCGGGCTCGGTGAAGAGGCCGCGCTCGAAGAGCGACAGGGTCTGCGTCTCCAGCTCGAAGCCCGTGTCGGCGTCGGCGACGAGCACCCCGTACGTCTCGAAGGGGTACGCGCCGACCTGCCGTTCCATCCACTCCAGGTGTCCGGGGGTCCGCCGGAGCCAGGGCTCCATGAGCGTCCGGTCCGCGGTGGGCACGACGTCGCGGACGGGCAGGCCGTGCGGTCCGTCGCGGTGCACGACGGTGGAGCGGCCGATGGAGACCTGGGCGAGCTCCGTGGCCATGGGGTGGCGGGTGCGGTAGGTCCAGGTGGTGGTGGCGCCGTGGTCGGCGCGGCCGGCGGGGAGCCCGTTGGCGACGACGGTGAGGTCGCTGGGGGCGGTGACCCGGAAGGTGAAGAACGCCTTGTCCGCCGGGTGGTCGTTGGAGGGGAAGACGCGGTGGGCGGCGTCGGCCTGGTTGGCCATGGCGAGGCCGTCGCCGGTCCGGACCCAGCCGCCGGTGTCGGCGGGGCCGGTCGGGTCGCTGGTGTGGGTCACGGTGATCTCGACCGTCTCGCCGGCGTCGACGGCGACGGCCGGGGTGACGACCAGGTCCTCGCCGCTGCCCTCGTACCGGGCCGGCAGCCCGTCCACGGTGACGGCGGAGACCGTGCCGTGGGTGAAGTCGAGGTTGAGGCGTTCGAGGTCGTCGGTGGCGACGGCGTCGATCGTGGTCACGGCGGCCAGCGGCCGGGTGTTCACCCCGGGGTAGGTGAGGTCCAGGTGGTACGCGAGGACGTCGTAACCGGGGTTGCCGAGGTGCGGGAAGAGCGGGTCGCCGATGCCGAGCGGGGTGGGCGCGGGCAGCGCGGCGGCGACCAGCCCGGCGGAGGCGGCGACCAGGACGGCGGAGCGGAGCCACCGCGCGCGGGGCAGGGGGGTTCGGACGAGCGGCATGGGCCAGGGCCTTTCCGGAGGACTGGCCCTACCGCTACCAGGGGATTCCCCGCCGTCCGGGGCGGCGCGCTCGCCCACCACCCGAAGGGGGTCACCCCGCCGGGTCCGGGCGCGTCAGGTCCGCCGCCGCCCCGGGGCGGCGCGGCGGGCACGGCTGACGTCGTACACCCCGGGCACGTCCCGCATGGCCCGCATGAGGGCCGGGAGTCCGGCGGCGTCGGGGAGGTGGAGCGTGTAGGTGTGGCGGACGCGCTGTTCGCTGGGCGGTTCGACGTTCGCCGCGACCACGGCGGCGCCGGCGGTGGCGATGGCCTCGGTGAGGTCGGCGAGCAGCCCGGGCCGTCCGAAGGACTCGGCGACGAGGGTGACCCGGCCCTGCGCGGTGTCGCCCCAGCGGACGGCGACGGGCGCGCGGCCGACCCGGCGCATGGCCTCGACGGCGGCGCAGCGCGCGCGGTGCACGGTGACCGAGCCGCCGCGGACCCGGAAGCCGGTGATCTCGTCGGGGGGCACGGGGGTGCAGCAGCCGGCGGGACGGACGGCGGCGGCCGCTTCGTCGCCCTCCAGGTCGGCGTGGAGCTCGGCGCCGGAGCTGCGGTCGGCCGTGACGCTGGCCTGGGGCCGGGGGGCGCCGGCGGCCGGGGGCGCGGCGGTCTCGGGGTGGGCCCGGAGCCAGCCGGTGATCGCGATCCGCGCGGCGGGGGTGCGGGCGTGGTCGAGCCACTCGGGCGACGGTCCGGAGACGGTGTCCGGCGGCCCCGAGGGGGCGCCGGAGGGCCCGGGGCGGGTGTCCTGGGCGAGGAGCAGCTGGACGGTGTCGCCGTCGCCGAGGACGGTGCCGAGCGGGGCGAGGCGGCCGTTGACGCGGGCGCCGAGACAGCCGTGGGCGGCCTCGCCGTGCCGTGCGTAGGCGGCGTCGACGCAGCTGGCCCCGGCGGGCAGGCTGATCGTGCCGGTGGCGCCGCCGTCGGCGCAGAAGACGGTGATCTCGTCGTCCTCGGCGAGGTCGGCGCGGAGCGAGGACCAGAAGGTGTCCGGGTCGGGCGCGGCCTGCTGCCAGTCGAGGAGCCGGGAGAGCCAGCCGGGGCGGGTGGGGTCGACGCGCTCGCCGTCCTCGGGGCGGGCGGCGGCGTCCTGCGGTTCGGCCGCCTCCTGGCCGACGTGCGGGTTGCCGAGGGCGACGACCCCGGCCTCCGCGACCTTGTGCATCCGGTGGGTGCGGATGAGGACCTCGGCGACGGCGCCGTCGGGGGCGGCGACCGCGGTGTGCAGGGACTGGTAGAGGTTGAACTTGGGAGCCGCGATGAAGTCCTTGAACTCGGAGATCACCGGGGTGAAGCAGGTGTGCAGCTCGCCGAGGACCCCGTAGCAGTCGGCGTCCTCGGAGACGAGGACGAGCAGCCGTCCGAAGTCGCAGCCGCGCAGCTCGCCACGCTTGAGGCGGACGCGGTGGACGGAGACGAAGTGGCGCGGGCGGACGAGGACTTCGGCGCCGATGCCGGCCTCGCGCAGGACGGCGGCGACCTGTCCGGCGACGGCGTCGAGGGCGTCGCCCGCCTGCGGGTTGCCGGCGATGACCGCGCGGGTGGTCTCGTACTCCTCGGGGTGGAGGATGGCGAAGACGAGGTCCTCCAGCTCGGTCTTCAGGGCCTGGACGCCGAGCCGCTCGGCGAGCGGGATGAGGACGTCCCGGGTGACCTTGGCGATGCGGGCCTGTTTCTCGGGGCGCATCACGCCGAGGGTGCGCATGTTGTGGAGACGGTCGGCGAGCTTGATCGACATGACCCGGACGTCGCTGCCGGTGGCGACGAGCATCTTGCGGAAGGTCTCGGGTTCGGCGGCGGCGCCGTAGTCGATCTTCTCCACCTTGGTGACGCCGTCGACGAGGTACGCGACCTCGTCGCCGAACTCCCGGCGGACCTGATCGAGGGTCACCTCGGTGTCCTCCACGGTGTCGTGAAGGAGGGAGGCGGTCAGGGTGGTGGTCTCCGCGCCGAGCTCGGCGAGGATGAGGGTCACCGCGAGCGGATGGGTGATGTACGGCTCGCCGCTCTTGCGGAACTGGCCGCGGTGCGAGGACTCGGCGAGGACGTACGCCCGGCGCAGCACGGAGAGGTCCGCGTCGGGGTGCTGGGCCCGGTGCGCCTCGGCGACGTGGCTGATGGCGTCGGGCAGCCGGTCACGGGGCGCCGGTCCCGCGGTGGCGCCGAGCAGGGCGGCGCGGCCGAGCCGCCGCAGGTCGATCCGGGCCCGGCCGCGTCTGCGGACGCTCGCGTCGGTGACGGCGGCGTCCGCCGGGCTCACGGGGTTGGTGGCCTCTGCGCTCATGGGGCACCTCCGGCGACATGGACCGGCGGTGGGCGGGCCAGGCGTGCCCGGGGGGCCGGTGCTTGATGCTACCGAGCCCACCACGTGGCGCAGTCGCGCTCTCGCCCAGCGTGAATCGGATCACCCATTCGAGCGACACATCAGTCGTTGACAGTTTCGAATCCGCCGGACGCCGACCACCACTCCGGGTCGAGGGTGCCCTCGGCGACGATGACGGCCGGACCGGTCATGTCGATCGCGCCGTCGGGGTGCTCGGTGATCAGCAGCGTCCCGCCGAGCACGTCGACGGTGTACGTGACGGGGGTGCCGGTCTCGGCGGGGTCGGTGCCGTCCCGGCGGGCGGTGGCGACGGCGACGGCGCAGGCGCCGGTCCCGCAGGAGCGGGTCTCGGCGGCGCCGCGCTCGTGGACGCGCATGGCGACGTGGCGGGGGCCGCGGTCGGCGACGAACTCGATGTTCACGCCGTCGGGGTAGACGGAGGCCGGCGCGTACGGCGGTTCGGTGAAGAGCGTCCCGGCGTGGTCGAGGTCCTCGACGAAGGCGACCGCGTGCGGGTTGCCCATGTTCACGTTCCGGGCGGGCCAGCTGCGGCCGTCGACGGTGACGGTGACCCCGGCCCCGGGCAGGACCGCGCGGCCCATGGAGACCGTGACGGAGCCGTCCTTGTCGAGGTGGACGCGCTTGATCCCGCCCCGGGTGGCGACGGCCACCTCGCCGGCGGTGACGTGACCGGCGTGCTCCAGGTACCGGGCGAAGACCCGGACGCCGTTGCCGCACATCTCGGCGACGGAGCCGTCGGCGTTGCGGTAGTCCATGAACCACTCGGCCTCGTCGGCCAGGTGGCGCGCCTCGGGGTGGGCGGCGCTGCGCACGACGTGCAGCAGTCCGTCGCCGCCGAGGCCGGCCCGGCGGTCGCAGAGCCGTGCGACGGCCGCCGGGGGCAGGTCGACGGCGTTCTCCGCGTCGGGGACGATCACGAAGTCGTTCTCGGTGCCGTGGCCCTTCAGGAACCTCAGGGCGGGGAGCTGCGGCGTCTGCGTGCTGGTCACGCGATCAACTGTACGGGGCCGGGCGGGGCGGACGCAGGCGGGGCGGCGGCGGCCCGGCGCGGCGGCATCGCTGCCGGGCGGGAGGCGGCACGGGCGCCGGGTGGGAGGCGCACGAGCCGACCGGGGGGAGCCCGAGCCGACCGGGGGGGGGGAGCCCGAGTCCGGGCGTCGGGTCGCGGGTCGGAACGGCCCTGGGGAAGGGCAGCGGAGCGGAAACGGACCTGGGGAGGGCAGGGGGGCGGAAACGGACCCGGGGAGGGGCAGCGGATCGGAACGGACCCGGGGAGGGGCAGCGGAGTGGAAACGGACCCGGGGTCAGCGGAGGCGGGCGACGCGCCAGACGGCGAGGGCGACGAGGGCCGCGATGGTCGTCGCGTAGAGCGCGAGGACGCGCCAGTCGGGACGCTCTCCCGAACCGCGCTGCGGCAGGCCCGGCCAGGTGTAGCCCACCTTGCGGGCGGCCATCATCCCCCAGCCGGCCGCGCAGGAGCTGATGAGCAGTCCGAGCATGGCGACGACGGCGCCGCCGTCGCCCGAACCGAAGGCGAGGGGGAACGCGAACATCAGCGAGCCGAGGGCGGCCAGGGCGACGATCGGGGCGATCTGCCAGATCCTCAGACGGCGCTGGGGACGGAGCTCGACCTCGACCTCGTCGGCGTCCACCTCGACGGCGGTGCCCACCGCGTCGTCGGGGCCGTCCGGGGTCAGACCCGGCGCCCCGAGCGGCGCGTCGTCCGTCGGGTGCCCCGGCACGTCACCGGCGGCGTCCGCCGTCGGGTCGTCCAGGGCCGCGTCGTGCTGTTCTCTGTCGCGAGGGCCGGCCTCCATCGCCACGCGCCCTCCCCACTCGGACTCCACTTGGTCGATCGATGCTCGATGATGGCACGCTCACGACCGCCGGAATGACGGGCAGGGCGTCCCGATGCCATCACGTGATCAGGCTGTAACCGCTCGTTCGACCAACGAGAGCGCCTCCCGCGGGAGTTCCCCGCGGTGCTCGGCGGCCCCGCTGAGCCAGTGGACCCGGGGGTCGCGGCGGAACCAGGAGTCCTGGCGGCGGGCGAAGCGCTTCGTCGCCCGGACGGTCTCGGCCCGCGCCTCGTCGTCGGTGCACTCCCCCGCCAGCGCGGCCAGGACCTGCTGATAGCCCAGGGCGCGCGAGGCGGTGCGCCCCTCGCGCAGACCGAGCGCCTCCAGGGCGCGCACCTCGTCGACGAGGCCGGCCTCCCACATCCGGTCCACGCGCGTGGTGATGCGCTCGTCCAGTTCGGGACGGGCCACGTCGACGCCGATCTGGACGGTGTCGTAGACGGAGTCGGGGCCGGGCAGGTTGGCGGTGAACGGCTTGCCGGTGATCTCGATCACCTCCAGGGCGCGGACGATCCGGCGGCCGTTGCTCGGCAGGATCACGCGGGCGGCGTCCGGGTCGGCGGCGGCGAGCCGGGCGTGCAGGAAGCCGGAGCCGCGCTCGTCGAGCTCGGCCTCCAGCCGGGCGCGGACGGCGGGGTCGGTGCCGGGGAACTCCAGGGCGTCGACGGCGCCCCGTACGTACAGTCCCGAGCCGCCGACGAGGACCGGGGTGCGGCCCTCGGCGAGCAGCCGGTCGATCTCGGCGCGGGCGAGCCGCTGGTACTCGGCGACGGAGGCGGCCTCGGTCACGTCCCAGATGTCGAGGAGGTGGTGCGGCACGCCGTCGCGCTCCTCCACCGTCAGTTTGGCGGTGCCGATGTCCATCCCCCGGTAGAGCTGCATCGAGTCGGCGTTGACGACCTCGCCGCCGAGCTGCTGGGCCAGGAAGACACCCAGATCGGACTTTCCGGCCGCTGTCGGACCGACGACGGCGATGACCCGCGGGGCGGGAGCTGCGCTTCTCACCGCCCCAGTCTCGCAAACCCCGGGGCCCGCCCCCGAACGAGCCGGGTGCCGGGCGCCGTCCGGGGTCCGCCGCCCGGGGCGTGGTTCCGGCCGTCGCTTCGCCGCGGAGCACGCCCGCCCGAGTACGCTGAGGAGTGCATAGGGGACTTTTGGCAATGTTTCGCCCGAGGGAGCAGGACGGGGCCGAGGTCTCACCGGGCGAGCCTGCGGCCGTCGCCGGGGTCGTGGGGCTCCCGGGACGGCGGTCCGCCGGGGCCGCCGCGGACGACGGGGCGGGTGAAGGCACCCGCCAGCAGGCTGGCCCCCGGGGTCCTGGGGGCAGGACACGGACGACGGGCCCTCCGGGGTCCGCGGAGGGAAGGTGCCGCATGGGTCTCCTGGATTCGCTGAAGGCCAGGATCGGGCCGGCCAAGGACAAGGTCGCGGACCTCGCGCAGCAGCACGGGGAGAAGATCGACCACGGCCTGGACAAGGCGGCGAAGCTGGTCGACGAGAAGACCAAGGGCAAGTACAGCGACAAGATCCAGACCGGTACGGGCAAGGCGAAGGACGCCATCGACCGGCTCGGCCACAAGGACGGCGGTCCGGACGGCGGCGCCGCGGACGGGGGCACCGCGGACGGGGGCCGGAGCGGCGGTCCGGGCACCGGCCCGGTCGGCGGGGGACCCGCCGGCGGATCCGGTGGACCGACCCCGCCGCCGACCGTCTGACGGCGGGCGGCCGGCCCGGCACGGGCGGCCGGTCCCGGGAAACGGCGGACGGCCACGGAGCAGCGCTCTCCGCGGCCGTCCGCCGTTTCCGTCGCCTGCGTCGCTTCCGCGGTTCCGCGCCCGTGTCCCCGGGCGGGGCTGCGCCGACGTGGCCGACCGGCCGTCAGGACCAGGCGGCGACGAAGTACCCCACGCCGTAGGGGGCGTCCTCGAAGAGGAGCCGGCCGTCGAGACCCGCGCCCTGGGCGGCGCCCGCGAGAACGTGCCAGGGGGCGCGGCCGGTCACCTGGAGCTCATGGGCCAGTTCGGTGTCGAGGGCGAGGAGCGCGGCGGTGTCGGCCGTGCCCAGCGCGCGGGCCGCCGCGGCGTCGAAGCCCTCCGCCCGCTCGTCCAGGTAGCCGGGTGCCTTGAGGGTCCGGCAGGCGCTGCCGTCCCCGAGCACGAGGAGGGCGACCCGCCCGGCGGAGTCGGCCAGCCCGCTGCCGAGCCCGGCGCAGACGTCGGGCGACGCGGCGCCGTCGACGCCCAGGCCCTCGATCGGCGCGTCGGCCCAGCCGGCCCGGCCGAGCAGCCAGGCGCCGACCGCGAGGGAGGCGGGCAGCGGGCGGCGGGCAGTCCCGTCGCGGTCGGCCTCCGGGGCCTCCCCGAGGCGTACGGACAGGTCGACGCCGAAGCCCGCGAAGGAGCCCGTCGAGCCGGCCGGGTGAACCCCGCGGCCGCCGTCGGGCGCCGCACCGACGACGTACAGGCGGTCCGGGCGCGCGGCGGCGAGCAGCCCGACGGCGTCGGCGCACGCCGCGCGCGCGGCGTCCAGCTCGGGGGCGGCTCCGGTCGCGACCTCGGGCACGAGGAGCGGCGGGCAGGGGCAGACGGCTGCGGCGACAAGCATGATCGGCAGCCTACTGCGCGCCTCCGTCGGCGCCGCCTCCCCGGCGCACCGCGGGGCCGGGGCGCGACGGCCGCGGGCCGAGGTGCCGGACGCCCTGGCGCCGGACGCCGGACGGCGGGGCCGCCCGGCGCCCGGGTGGGTCGGTGCGCGGGTGGGTGTCAGTGCCCGGCGCAGGCCGGGGCTTCGGCCGCCGGGAGCGGGGCGGGGGCGCCGATGGTGGGGAGGCCGAGGAGGACGCCGGCCGGCTTGGCGGCGGCCGCGGCGGTGCGCTTCTCCCAGGCGTCGCCGGCGCGGGTGCGGCGGACGGCGGCGACGGGGCCCTCGGCGAGGAGGTGGTGGGGGGCGGCGTAGGTGATCTCGACGGTCACCACGTCGCCGGGGCGGACGTCCTCGGCGGGCCTGGTGAAGTGGACCAGACGGTTGTCGGGGGCACGGCCGGAGAGGCGGTCGGTGGCGCCGTCCTTGCGGCCCTCGCCCTCGGCGACCATGACCTCCAGGGTGCGGCCGACCTGCTTCTTGTTCTCCTCCCAGGAGATCTCCTCCTGGAGGGCGACGAGCCGCAGGTAGCGCTCCTGCACGACCTCCTTGGGGATCTGGCCGTCCATGTCGGCGGCCGGGGTGCCGGGGCGCTTGGAGTACTGGAAGGTGAAGGCGTTCGCGAAGCGGGCCTCGCGAACGGCGTGCATGGTCTGCTCGAAGTCCTCCTCGGTCTCGCCGGGGAAGCCCACGATGATGTCGGTGGAGATGGCCGCGTGCGGGATGGAGGCGCGGACCTTCTCCAGGATCCCGAGGAAGCGCTCCTGCCGGTAGGAGCGGCGCATCGCGCGGAGGATCGTGTCCGAGCCGGACTGCATCGGCATGTGGAGCTGCGGCATGACGTTCGGCGTCTCGGCCATGGCGGCGATCACGTCGTCGGTGAAGTCGCGGGGGTGCGGCGAGGTGAAGCGGACGCGCTCCAGGCCCTCGATCTGCCCGCAGGCGCGGAGCAGCTTGGAGAAGGCCTCGCGGTCGCCGAGGTCGGAGCCGTAGGCGTTGACGTTCTGGCCGAGCAGGGTGATCTCGGAGACGCCCTCGGCGACGAGGGCCTCGATCTCGGCGAGGATGTCGCCGGGCCGGCGGTCCTCCTCCTTGCCGCGCAGGGCGGGGACGATGCAGAAGGTGCAGGTGTTGTTGCAGCCGACGGAGATCGAGACCCAGGCCGCGTAGGCGGACTCGCGGCGGGTCGGCAGCGTGGAGGGGAAGGCCTCCAGGGACTCGGCGATCTCGATCTGCGCCTCCTCCTGGACGCGGGCGCGCTCCAGCAGGACCGGCAGCTTGCCGATGTTGTGCGTGCCGAAGACCACGTCGACCCAGGGGGCCTTCTTGACGATGGTGTCGCGGTCCTTCTGGGCCAGGCAGCCGCCGACGGCGATCTGCATGCCGGGCCGGGTGGTCTTCATCGGGGCGAGGCGGCCGAGGTTGCCGTAGAGCTTGTTGTCGGCGTTCTCACGGACCGCGCAGGTGTTGAAGACGACGACGTCGGCGTCGCCGTCCGCGTCCTTGGGGGCGCGGACGTAGCCCGCCTCTTCCAGCAGACCGGAGAGTCGCTCGGAGTCGTGGACGTTCATCTGGCACCCGTAGGTGCGCACTTCGTAGGTCTTGGCTCCGTCAACGCTCACTGCGGTGCTCCGGTCGCTGCTGCTCGTCATGCGTCCAAGGGTAGGCGGTCCGCGGAGAGCCCCCGCCCCGCGCGCGTCCGCCGGGCGGTCAGGGGGTGCCGGAGGGGGCCGGCCGCGGCGGCGGGGCGAAGGGCCGGGGGTCCGTGGTGGGCGGCGGGCTCCAGGTGGGGCCGGGGTCCGGGGCGAAGGGGCCGGCCCGGTTCTGCAGGAGCAGCAGCGCGGTGAAGACCACGACGACGGTGATCACGATGAGGGCGAGGCCGACGGGGTTGGCCGGGTTGTACTCGTAGCGGTTGGTGCCCCAGCGGCTCTTCTTGAAGACGGGCTCGTCACCGTTCACCGGGCGCCGCCCTCCGGGGCCCGGAGGGGCCCGGGCCCGGTATCCGGTCGTTCCTGGTCATGGCTCCCCCTCGGCGCTGGTCCCGGTTCCCGGCCGACCCTAGGGGGTGTGTCCGGGGAGGCGCCCGCGGTTTTCCGCGGGGTGGCCGGAGGGGAAGCCGCGTACCGGCGGGGAGCCGGGATTCCTAGCGTCGGGAGTGCCGGGACGAGGGGTCCCGGCCCACCGTCCGCGCCGTCTGGAGGCCACCGTGCCGATCGCCCCGCTCCTCGCCCCCGCGTCCCCCGCCCTGACCGGGCAGCCCGCCGACGGCTTCGCCGGGTGGGCCGCCGGGCTCGTCGACACGATGGGCGGGCCGGGGGCCGGCCTCGCCATCGCGCTGGAGAACCTCTTCCCGCCGCTGCCCAGCGAGGTGATCCTGCCGCTCACCGGCTTCGCCGCCGGGCAGGGCGTGCTCAGCCTCGCGTCGGCGCTGCTGTGGACGACGCTCGGTTCGGTGGTGGGCGCGGTGGCGCTGTACCGGATCGGGGCGCTCTTCGGCCGGCAGCGGATGCACGCCCTGTGGGCACGGCTGCCGGTGGTGAAGGTCGCGGACCTGGAGCGGACCGAGCGGTGGTTCGCGCGCCACGGCACCAAGGCGGTGTTCCTCGGCCGGATGGTGCCGATCTTCCGCAGCCTGATCTCCGTCCCGGCCGGCGTCGAGCGGATGCCGATGCCCGTCTTCCTCATGCTGACGACGCTCGGCAGCCTCGTCTGGAACAGCGTGCTGGTGCTGGCCGGCTACTGGCTCGGGGACGGGTGGGACGTGGTCGAGGGGTACGTGGGCGTGGTGTCGAAGGCCGTCCTGGCGGCGGTCGTCGTGGCGCTGTGCGCCTTCCTCGCGGTACGGCTCCGGGGCCGCGGCCGCGCCCGGCACCGCCGCGCCTCGTGACGACCGCGGACCGACCGGCGGACCGTTCCGGGCACGGCCTAAGCTCGGGAGCCGTGGGGGATGACGAACGGGCCGGTGCGCGGGCCCACTTGAGGGTCGCGGGCGTCGTCCTGGGCTGCCCGAGCGCACTGTTCGACGCGGTGTACCTCCTGGTCGTCGGCGCCGCGCTCGGGCCTTTCCTGCTGTGGCCGCGGACCCGCCCGGACGCCCTGGCGATCCTGCTCGCGGGGGCCCGGCGGCCCGCGGCCCTGGAGCGGCGGCGCCGGACGTTCTTCTTCGGCGACCGGTTCCCGGAGCCGTACGAGGTGCCCGGTCCGCGGCTGCTGCGCTATCTGGCGGTCCGCGGCTGGACGGGGCTGGTGTGCGGGACCGTCCTGGCGCTCCTCGGCTTCGGCGGCGTCCTCGCCGTGCTGCTGGCCCGGGGCGCGGCCCGCGGGACGCTCGGCTGGCAGGAGCTGCTCACGCAGCTGCTGCTCGGCGGCGTCCTGCTCTTCCTGGACGTGCAGGGGCTGTACGCGCTGGCCGCGCTCGACGCCCGCCTCGCGCGGGAGTGCTTCGGGCCGTCCGAGCGCGAGCTGCTGCGGCGCCGCGTCGAGGAGCTGGCCGTCAGCCGGGCCGCGGTGGTGCGGGCCGTGGACGGCGAGCGCCGGCGCATCGAGCGCGATCTCCACGACGGCGTCCAGCAGCGGCTCGTGGCCCTGGCGATGCTGCTCGGCCGGGCCCGCCGGGGCCGGGAACGCGGGCAGGACGCCGAGCGGCTGGACGCGCTGCTGCGGCAGGCGCACGAGGAGGCCCGGGACGTCCTGGCCGAGGTGCGGGAGGTGGCCTGGCGGGTGTACCCGTCGGCGCTCGACTCCCTGGGGCTCCGGGAGGCGCTGGACGGGGTGGCGCGGCGCTGCTCCCTGCCGCTGCGCGTGCGGTGCGAGGTGGGCGACGAGCCGCTGCCCCGGCCGGTGGAGACGGCGGCCTACTTCGTGGTCTCCGAGGCCGTCACGAACGCCGCGAAGCACTCCTCGGCCTCGGCCGTGGAGGTCCGGGTGGCGCGGGAGGGCGCCCTCCTGACCGTGCGCGTCGAGGACGACGGCACGGGCGGCGCGGACCCGGCCGGCGGCGGGCTGACCGGGCTGCGCGGCCGGGTCGCCGCGCTCGACGGCGTCCTGCGCGTCGACAGCCCCCTCGGGGGACCCACCACTCTCGTCGCGGAGCTGCCGTGCGCCTGATCCTCGCCGAGGACTCGACCCTGCTGCGGGAGGGGCTGGTCCGGCTGCTCGCGGAGGAGGGCCACGAGGTCCTCCTGGCCCTGGGCGACGCGCGGACGCTGGTCGCCGAGGCGGAGGCGCGGCGGCCGGACGTCGTGGTCGCCGACATCCGGATGCCGCCGACCCACACCGACGAGGGGCTGCGGGCGGCGGTGGAGATCCGCGAGCGGCTCCCGGGGACGGGGGTGCTCGTCCTGTCGCAGTACGTCGAGCGGAGCTACGCGGCCCGGCTGCTCGCGCCCGGCGCGGAGCGCGTCGGCTATCTCCTGAAGGACCGGGTGGCCCAGGTCGACGAGTTCCTCGACGCGCTCGACCGGATCCACGAGGGCGGCGCGGCGATCGACCCGGAGGTCGTCCGGCAGCTGGTGGTCCGGGGCGACCGGGACGATCCGCTGGCCCGGCTCACCCCGCGCGAGCGCGAGGTCCTGGAGGTGCTGGCCCAGGGGTACACGAACGCGGCGATCGGGCGGCGGCTGCACCTCTCCCTCAGCACGGTGGAGAAGTACCTCAACTCCGTCTTCGAGAAGCTGGAGCTGGCCAGGACCGACGGCCACAGCCGCCGGATCCTGGCCGTGCTGCGCTGTCTGGAGGGGTGAGCGGCCGGGCGCCGCCCCGGAGCGGCGGTGCGGCTCAGCCGGCCCACTCGGCGAGGACCTGCGCCGTGTGCTCGCCGGGGAGCGGGGCGCGTCCGGGGAGGCCGGCGGGGGTGGCGCCGAAGCGGGAGGCGGGGGCGGGCTGGAGGGTGCCGCCGACGTCGACGAAGGCGCCGCGGGCGGCGAGCTGGTGATGTCCGGCCGCCTCGGCGGCGGTGAGGACGGGGGCCACCCCGGCGTCGACGGCGTCGAAGAGCTTGGCCCAGTGCTCGCGGTCACGGCTCTCGAAGCGGGCGGCGAGCCGGGCGCGCAGCGCGGGCCAGGCGGCCGGGTCGGCGCGGTCGGGGAGGTCCGCGGCGCCGGCGAGGCCCAGCTGGTCCAGGAGGTTGTCGTAGAGCCGCGGTTCGATGGCGGCCACCGCCAGGTACCCGCCGTCGGCGGCGCGGTAGAGGGAGTAGTGCGGGGCGTCGGTGACGGTGTGGTTGCCGGGCACCGCACGCCACTGGTGGACGAGGGTGGCGATGAGGGCGGCGCCGTCGGCGAGTGCGGTGTCGACGACCTGGCCGCGGCCGGTGCGCTCGCGTGCGTGGAGGGCGGCGAGCAGCCCGTGCACGTGGGCGTTGGCGCCGCCGGCGAAGCTGGAGAGGTACGCGGTGGGCGGCGGCACCGGGGCGCCGGTCTCCGGGTCGGTGTCCAGGGCGCCGGTCAGGGCGAGGACCGCCAGGTCGTGGGCGGCGCGCCCGGACCACTCCCCCTGCTGTCCCCAGCCGCTGATCCGTCCGTAGACCAGGCGGGGGTTGCGGGCGAGGGCCGCCTCCGGGCCGATGCCGAGGCGGTCGGCGACGCCGGGGCGGAACCCTTCGACGAGGATGTCGGCGTGCTCGGCGAGGGAGAGGGCGTGCTCCACGCCCTCGGGGCTCTTCAGGTCGAGGGCGACCGAACGGCGGCCGCGGGACAGGGGGTTCTCGGGCGCGCGCTCGCCGTCGGGGGCCGCGGGCGCCCGGTCGACGCGGACGACGTCGGCGCCGAGGTCGGCCAGGACGGTGCCGACGAACGCGGTGGGCGCCGAGCCCGCGCATTCCAGTACCCGTACTCCGGTCAGCGGTCCCGCCATGGCCAACTCCCTTGCGTGTGACGGTCGGTGATGTTCTCCACGGTAATTCGGCGCGTGGCGTCGGGAACTGCGGAATTCCGTAGCGCCCGCCCTTGGGGGCCGTTCGAGACTGACGGGAAAGCCGGGGGAATTCCCCCTTCTCCGATTCGGAAAGGCAGGACACATGTCCGTCGTCTACACCGCCGAGGTCGCCTCCACCGGAGACGGGCGCAACGGCGCCGTGCGCTCCTCCGACGGGCTCCTCGACCTTCCGCTGTCGAGCCCCAAGGCCGTGGGGGGCGCCGGCACCGCCACCAACCCCGAGCAGCTCTTCGCCGCCGGGTACGCCGCCTGCTTCCACAGCGCGCTGCGGGTCTCCGCGCGCGAGTCGAGGACCGCGCTCGCGGACGACACGGTCACCGCGGAGGTGGCCCTGCACAAGGAGGAGGACGGGTTCCGCCTGTCGGTGGTCCTCACCGTCGAACTGCCGGGAATCGACGCCGCCGAGGCGCGGAGGCTCGCGGACGCCGCGCACGGGCGGTGCCCGTACTCCAAGGCGATCCGCGGGAATGTCGAGGTCCGGGTGAACCTCGCCGCGTGAATCCGGCGTCCGCGGCTCCGGGGCGTGGAATGCGTCGCGCGGTCCGGTGAAAGGGGAAAGCCCCCGTGGTGGCCACCACGGGGGCTTTCCCTTTCCCCTTTCCGTTCCTCCTCGTCAGGGCTTCGCCGCCGCGGCGGCGGCGGCCGCGGCGGGGAGCGCCTCGACGACCCGGGCGAGGGCGCGGTCGTCGTGCGAGGCGGAGACGAACCACGCCTCGAAGGGCGAGGGCGGCAGATAGACGCCGCGGCGCAGGAGTGCGTGGAAGAAGGGCGTGTAGCGGTAGGACTCGGTGGCGCGGACGCCGTCGAAGTCGACCACCTCGTCCTCGGTGAAGAAGACCGAGAACATGGTCCCGGAGTACTGGAGCCGGTGGGCCACGCCCTCCTTGGCGAGGGCGGCGGAGACCTCGCGGCCGATGGTGTCGGAGACGTGGTCGAGCCGCTCGTACACCTCGGGGGTGGTGTGCCGGAGGGTGGCGAGTCCGGCGGCGGTGGCGACCGGGTTCCCGGAGAGGGTGCCCGCCTGGTAGACGGGGCCGGCCGGGGCGAGGTGGGCCATGACGTCCGCGCGGCCGCCGAAGGCCGCCGCGGGGAAGCCGCCGCCCATGACCTTGCCGAAGGTCAGCAGGTCGGGGGCGACGCCGTCCCGGCCGTACCAGCCGGAGCGGCTGGCCCGGAAGCCGGTCATCACCTCGTCGGAGATGAAGAGCGCGCCGTGGCGGGCGGTGATCTCCTTGAGGCCGGCGTTGAAGCCGGGCAGCGGCGGGACGGCGCCCATGTTGCCGGGGGCGGCCTCCGTGATGACGGCGGCGATCTCGCCGCCGATCTCGGCGAAGACCTTCTCGACCGCGGCCAGGTCGTTGTAGGGCAGGACGACGGTGTCGCTCGCCTGGGCGCCGGTGACGCCCGGGGTGTCGGGGAGCGCGAAGGTGGCGAGGCCGGAGCCGGCCGAGGCGAGCAGCGCGTCGACGTGGCCGTGGTAGCAGCCGGCGAACTTCACGATCTTGCCGCGGCCGGTGAAGCCGCGCGCCAGGCGGATCGCGGACATCGTGGCCTCGGTGCCGGAGCTGACGAGGCGGACCTGTTCGACGGGGCCGACGCGGCCGACGATCTCCTCGGCGAGCTCGACCTCGCCGGTGGACGGCGCCCCGAAGGAGGTGCCGTGCTCCAGGGCCCGGGTGACCGCCTCGACGACGGCCGGGTGGCGGTGGCCGAGGATCATCGGACCCCAGGAGCAGATGAGGTCGACGTACTCGTTGCCGTCGCTGTCGGTGAGGTACGGGCCCTGGGCCGAGGCCATGAAGGGCGGGGTGCCGCCGACGGCCCCGAAGGCGCGGACGGGCGAGTTGACCCCGCCGGGCGTGACCTTGCGGGCCCGCTCGAAGAGCGCCGTGCTGTTGGTGTCCGCGCGGCTCATCGGCCCGCCTCCTGAGCGTCGAAGCCGATCGCCGCGTCGAGGACGACGACGCCTTCCGGGAGGACCCGGACCGGGTTGAGGTCGAGCGCGAAGCCGGCCGGCCAGTCCTGGACGAGTGCGCCGACCTTGTGCAGCAGCTCCGCCGCGGCCGCCACGTCCACGGCGCCCGCGCCCCGGGCGCCGTGGAGGACCTTCGCGCCGCGCAGTCCGGCGAGGAGTTCGGCGCCTTGTCCGGGGGCGAGCGGCAGCAGCCGGTGGCCGACGTCGTCGAGGACCTCGGTGAGGATGCCGCCGAGACCGGCGGTGAGGACCGGGCCGAGGTCGGTGGTGTGGACGCCGACGATCAGCTCGACGCCTTCGCCGACGTGTTCCTCGACGAGGACCCGGCCGCCGAGCGCGGCGAGCCGGGCGAACGCCCCGGGCGCCGCCTCGGGGGTGACGCCGATCTCGACGCCGCCCGCCTCGGTCTTGTGGAGCAGGCCGGGGACGACGGCCTTGAGCACCGCCGTGCCGCCGACCTCGGTCACGGCGCGGGCCGCGTCCTCGGCGTCCTCGGCGACGCGGCCCCGGGGGACGGCGATGCCGGCCTCGGCGAGGAGCCGCTTGAGCGCGGGCTCGTCGGCGTCGGCGCCGGGTCCGGGGACGGTCCCGGGGCGCGGCGCGTCAGGGAGCGTACGGGGTCGGCTGACCTCCCAGAGGGCGGCGGCGGCGCGCAGGGCGCGGGCCGGCGTGGGGTACTCGGGGAGCCCGGCCTCGCGCAGGTCGCGGGGGGCGTCGGGGGCGAGGAAGTCGGCGCCGGTGCGGGCGACGAGGATGGGCTTTCCGCCCTTCTCGGCGGCCCGGGAGAGGGCGTTGACGGCCTTCTCCACGTCGGGGCCGGCCATCACGCAGAAGGCGGCGACGATGATGTCGACGGTGTCGTCGGCGATCAGGACGTCGAGGGAGCGGTCGAAGAGCGAGGGGTCGCTGAGGACCGTGGCGGTGATGTCGACGGGGTTGTCGATCGCCCCGAAGGCCGGGACTATCTCGGCCAGCGCCTCCTTGCTGCGCGGCTCCAGGGCGCTGAGCTCCAGGCCGTGCGCCTCGACGGCGTCGGCGGCGAGGATGCCGGAGCCGCCCGAGGTGGTGACGACGGCGACGCGGTTGCCCGCGGGCCGCCGCTCGGACTCGAAGGCCCGGGCGACGTCGAGGAGTTCGTCGATGTCGTCGACGCGGACGATGCCGAGGCCGCGCAGGGCGGCGTCCAGGACGCGGTCGTCGGTGGCGAGGGCGCCGGTGTGCGAGGCGGCGGCCCGGCCGCCCGCCTCCGTGCGGCCCGACTTGAGGAGGGCGACGGGCTTGCCGGAGGCGGCGAGTTCGCGCAGGGTCCCGATGTCCGGCGTGTCCTCCAGGTAGCCGAGGAGGCCCGTGACGTCGGGGACGGCGGCGAGTTCCCGGAGGACCTCCAGGGCGGTGACGTCGGCGTCGTTGCCGGTGCTGACCACCCAGCCGGGGCGCAGGCCCCGCTCCAGGGCGAGGCTGGCCGCGCCGAAGCCGAGGGCGCCGCTCTGGCTGACGAAGGCGAGGGTGCCGGGCTCGAAGGGCACGGACTCGGCGCCGAAGAGGGGGCTGAAGGTGGCGAGGACGCGGTTCTCGTAGCCGACGGCGCCGATGCAGTTGGGTCCGATGATCCTGAGCCCGCCGGCGCGGGCCTTGGCGACGACCTCGGCCTGGAGGCGGGCGCCCTCCTCGCCGGTCTCGGCGAAGCCCGACGAGGCGATCACGGCGAGCTTGACGCCGGCGGCCACGCAGTCGTCGACGGCGCCGGGGACCCGCTCGGCGGAGACCATGATCAGCGCCAGGTCGACGGGGCCGGGGGCGTCCTTGACGCTGGGGTACGCGGGGACGCCGAGGACCTCGGGCGAGCGCGGGTTGACCGGCAGGACGCGGCCCTTGTAGCCGTAGCGGAGGAGGTAGTCGAGCGGCTTGCGGCCCAGGGCGCCGGGGCGCTCGCTGGCGCCGATGACCGCGATGGATTCGGCTTCCCAGAGGGCCGAGATGTCACTCATGCGATGGCCTCGATCTTCTTCTCGTTCGTGTCGTTCGCGTCGTGCGGGTGGTGCGCGGGGTCACCGCCGTCGCCGTGGGACTCCGCGGCGGCGAAGAGGCGCGTGAAGGCGGCGATGTGGCGGGCTCCGTCCGGATCGGCTGCCAGTTCCCTGACCAGGACGGTCGGCTGGTGCAGCGCCTTGTCGACGATCCGCCGGACGCTGCGGCCGATCTCCTGGCGGGCCGCGCCGTCGAGGCCCTCCAGCCGGCGTGCGAGCCGGTCGAGTTCGGCGTCCGCGGCCTCGGTGGCGGCGGTGCGGAGGGCGGTGAGGACGGGTTTGGCCCCGGCGAGCCGCAGACCGGTGCGGAACTGCTCGACCTCGGCGTCGATCAGTGCGTGCGCGGCCTGCACGCTGGCCGTGGAGATCTCGTCCTCCTGGCCCTCCTCCGCGATCCGGCGCAGGTCGACGAAGGTGACGCCGGGCAGCCCGGCCGCGGTGGGGGCGATGTTGTGCGGGAGCGACAGGTCGAGCAGGAACAGCTCGCGGCCGTCCCGGGCGGCGAGCGCCTCCTCGATCTGCCGGGCGGTGACGAGGTGGCCCGTGGCGGCGGTGGCGCCGACCACCACGTCGACCTCGGTGAGCAGCCGGGGGATGTCCTCCAGGCCGTATCCCGTGCCGCCGGTGGTGTCGGCGAGGCGCTGCGCCTTGTCGGGGGTGCGGTTGGCGACGTGCACCCGGTCGAGGCCGGAGCGGCGCAGGGCGGCGACGACGACCCCGGCAAAGGCCCCGGCGCCGATGACGAGGGCGGTCTTGCCGTGGAGCGAGCCGACCTGACGCTCGAAGAAGGCGAGTCCGGCGGTGGCGAGGGAGCGGCCTGCTTCGTTGAGCCCGGTCTCGTTGCGGGCGCGCTTGCCGACCCGCAGGGCGGTCTGGACGGCCTTGGCGAGGACCCGGCCGGTCCGGTCGAGCCGCTGGGACCGCTCGAGGCCGAGCTTCACCTGGCCGAGGATCTGGTCCTCGCCGACGACGACGGACTCCAGCCCGGAGGCGACGGCGAAGAGGTGGCGGACCGCGCCGTCGGCGTGGTGGCTGTAGAGGTGGGGGGCGATCTCCTCGTGGTCGACCCCGGTGTGCTGGGCGAACAGCTCGCCCAGGTCGCCCAGTTCGCCGAGGTCGGAGGGGACGCCACGGGTCTCCGCGTAGATCTCCAGGCGGTTGCAGGTGGAGACGACGACGGCGGCGTCGATGCCGTCGACGGAGGTCACGTCGGAGACGAGGTCCTCGGCGGGCCGGTCGGTGCCGGCGAGTCTCTCCAGGAGGTCGAGCGGGGCGCTGGCGTGGCTGATGCCGAGGACCAGCATGGTGGCGGACGAGGTCACCGGGTCACCGGTCCAGGCTCTGGGCGAACTCGGAGGCCCAGTAGGTGATGATCTGCGTGGCGCCGGCCCGGTGGATGGAGGCGAGGGACTCGCGGACGACCTGGTCGCGGTCGATCCAGCCCTTGGCGGCGGCCGCCTCGACCATGGAGTACTCGCCGGAGACCTGGTAGGCGGCGACGGGGACCTGCACGTGGTCGGCGATGAGCCGGACGATGTCGAGGTAGGCGAGCGCGGGCTTCACCATGACGAGGTCGGCGCCCTCGGCGACGTCGAGGGAGACCTCGAGGAGGGACTCGCGGATGTTGCCGGGGAACTGCTGGTAGCCCTTGCGGTCGCCGCGCAGGGTGGACTCGACGGCGTCCCGGAAGGGTCCGTAGAAGTGCGAGGCGTACTTGGCGGAGTAGCCGAGGATGGCGACGGACTGGTGTCCGGCCTGGTCGAGGGCCTCGCGGATACGGCGGACCTGGCCGTCCATCATGCCGCTGGGGGCGACGATCTGGGCGCCGGCGTCGGCCTGGACGACGGCGGCGCGGGCGTACAGCTCGATGCTGGCGTCGTTGTCGACGTCGCCGTGGGCGTCGAGGACGCCGGTGTGGCCGTGGTCGGTGTACTCGTCGAGGTTGATGTCGCCGATGACGACGGTGGAGTCGCCGACCTCGGCGGTGACGTCGCGCAGGGCGACCTGGAGGATGCCGTCGGGGTCGACGGCGCCGGTGCCGGTGGGGTCCTTGTGCTCGGGGATGCCGAAGAGGATGAGGCCGCCGACGCCGTTGGCGACCGCTTCGGCGGCGGCCTTGCGGAGGGTGTCACGGGTGTGCTGGAAGACGCCCGGCATGGAGGGGATCTCCCGCGGCTCGGTGAGGCCCTCGCGGAGGAACAGGGGCTGGACGAGGTTGGCGGGGCCGACCCGGGTCTCGGCGGCGAAGCGGCGCAGCGCGGGGGTGCGGCGCAGCCGGCGGGGGCGGTAGTAGGGGGCGGCGGGGTCGGTGGCCGCGGTGTTGCGGCCGTAGGCGTCGTACGTCATGAGCGGGGCTCCTTCGAGGGGGTGGCGGCGTGCGGGCGCGCGTGCGGATGCGGGTGCGGGTCTCGGTGCGGGGACACGGCATCTCCTAGAGGGCCTCGCCGAGGAACACCTGCTCCAGGTGCTTGGCGACGGGCTCCTCGGGGCGGCTGAACCAGTAGCCGTGGCCGCTGCGCTGGAAGAGCTTCAGTTCGCCGAGCTGGACGAGGGTCTCGGCGAGCTTGACGGCGAGGCCGGCGGGGTCGATGACGGGCAGGCCGTGGAGTTCGTGGATGCCGAGGTGCCAGAGGATCTCGTTGGGGATGCCCTCGGCGGGGATGATGACCTCGGCGCCGGCGCGGGCGGCCCGCTCGGCGGCGGCCGAGTACACCTCGACGAACTCGTCGAAGTCGCCTTCGAGGGACCGGTGGACGGAGTCCCAGCCGCCGGGGACGACCTCGTAGGAGCTGAGCGAGGACTCCAGGCGGTAGTGGCGGATGTTGGCCCGGATGGGCTCCTCCAGCGGCGGCATGAAGCCGAGGACGCCGAAGCGCTGTCCGGTGAGCGCCGAGAGGAAGAAGGCGGTCTCGCCGTAGCCGAGGGTGGGGATGGAGGCGAGGTGGCGGGCGTCGCGGAGGCCGGGGTCCTGTCCGGCGGCGATCACCCAGGCGTCGTAGCCCTCCCGCTCCGCGACGAGCGCGGACTCGGAGAAGTGGCGGCTGAAGAGGACCTGGGCCGAGTGGTGGCCGACCAGGCCGAAGGGAGTGCGGTCGGGATAGGTGTCGGCGGGGAGGGTCTTGATGTCGACGGTGGTGCCGGGTGCGGCGATGGCGTCGAGGTGTTCCCGGTACCACTGGTCGAGCAGCGGGAGCCGTCCCTCAACGGTGTGCTTGTGAAACCAGATCCGCATGTGCGTCACCTTTCAGGGGTCGTGGTGCGACGTCGAGAAGTGAGGCCTTGAGCAGGTAGTCGGTGGCCGAGCGGGGGTCGGCGGCGGTACGCCGCAGGGCGGCGATCCGGGCGGGGAGGCCGCCGGGGTCGTCGAGTCCGGCGGTGCGTGCCTCGCTGCGCGGGATGACCGCGGACTCGACGACGTGGCGCCGGCGGTCCAGGGCCTCGTCGAGGAGCGTCGCGGCGGCGGTGTCGCCGCGCACGACGGCGGCGAGCGCCCGGCCGGTCTCCACCGCGTCGTGCAGTCCGCAGTTCATGTTCATGCCGCCGGCGGTGGAGGTGAGGTGGGCGGCGTCGCCGGCGAACAGCACCCGGCCGGCCCGGTAGCGGGGCAGCAGGAACCGCGCGAGCCGGTAGGTGTGCGCGTCGGTGACGCGCACGGACCGGCCGGCGGCGCCCGGCAGCGCCCGGGCGACGCGGGCCCGTACGGCGTCGGGGGCGAGCACCTCGTCGCGGTCGACGCCGCGCGGGACGCGGAAGATGAGCCGCCAGTGGTCGGGCATCCCGAGGACGCTGAAGGAGGCCCGCGGGTCGCGGACGTAGGCCAACGGCGCGAGTCCGGGGACCAGTTCGTCGAGCGGGGTGTCGGTGACCACGCGCAGCGCGTAGTCCGGGTACACCTCGGCCGTGCCGGGGAGCCCGGCGAGCTCCCGCAGCCGGCTGCGGCTGCCGTCGGCCGCGAGGACGTACGGGTGGCGGGTGCGGGTGACGCGTCCGGCCGCGTCCGCCGCGGTCAGCCGCACGCCGTCGCCGGTCTCCTCGGCGCCGGTGACCGACGTCCCGAACCGCAGCTCGGCGAGGCCGGTCGCGGCGAGTTCGGCGAGCAGCAGCGGGGTGAGCCGGGCCTGTTCGACGTGGAGCCGGTAGGGGTGGCCGGTGTGTCCGGCGAGCAGGGCGTAGTCCAGTTCGGCGTGGACGCCGCCGTCCAGGTCGCGCCACTGGAGGCGGTCGACGGTGCGGCCCTGGCGGCGCAGGGCTGGGGCGACGCCGAGTTCGTCGAGGAGGTCGAGGGTGGCGGGGTGGAAGGTGGAGGCGCGGGACGCGGTGGCCAGCTCCTCGCGTGCCTCGAAGAGGGTGACGGCCACCCCGGACCGGGCCAGGACGAGCGCGGCGGCCAGGCCCACCGGCCCGGCGCCGACGACGGCGACCGGCGGGAGGGTTCCGGGGCCGCCGCTCACGGCGTCGCCAGGGCGGCCCGGCCCGCGCCGGAGCCGGTCCGCTCGGCCAGCCGGCGCAGCAGCGGGTGGGCGTCCGGGCCCTGTGCCGGGAGGCCGAGGGTGTCCCGGGCCCACCAGGCGCTCGCCAGGTTGGAGGTGAGGAGGGTGTGTCCGCCGTCCCGGCCGAGGGCGGCCAGCGCGTCGAAGGTGAACATGCCGGTGCCGGTGAACAGCAGCGCCGCGTCCTCGGGGAGTTCGGCCTCCCGGACCTGGGCGACGAGTTCGTCGGTGGTCACGTCGTACGGGGAGAAGCGGGCGCCGGCGCGGATCTTGACGACCCGGTCGACGGTGAGGCCGGCGGCCTCCCAGTACGCCCGGGAGAGCTCGGTGAGCCAGGGCTCGTAGGGCGAGACGAGGACCAGCCGTTCGGCGCCGACGGCCCGCGCGGTGTCGAGGATGGCCAGGGCGGCGGACCGTACGGGTGCTCCCGCCCGCGCGGAGAGCTCCTCGCACAGGGCGCGGTCGCCGGCGGGGGTGAGGAGGTAGTGCGAGCCGGTGCAGGAGACGACGGCCGCGTCGAGGCGCAGTCCGCCGAAATTCCCCAGCACGCCGGGGAGCACGTCGTTGTACTTCTCCAGGCGGCCGCGCAGGTCCTTTCCCGGAAGGACCGGGAATCGCGAGGTGTACACGTTGAGTGCGGGGCTGACGAGGCCGGCGATCTCGGGTTCGGCGGCGGCGTTTCCCGAGGGAACCACCACACCGAGTCGCGGCGCCGAATGCAGGGCCATGAGGGTGTGTCTCCTCTCCGTCGTTGTCGATGACACGACCGTACGGCCGGATCCAGCCGTCGTTCGATACGGGATTCCGCACCCGCGCATCGGCCCCGGAAATGCGAAGGGCGCCGCATCCTGAAAGGGATGCGGCGCCGGACGCCGAGCTCCGGAAAAGCCGACGCGCAATCGACGGCGATATTCCGTGGGATATCCGCTGGGAATGCGGCGGCGAAGAGGCGGTGCGGGGCGGGCGACCGGGGGGTCAGTGCGCCCGGGCGGCCTCGGCGACGAACGCGTCGATCGTCGCTCGGCGGGTCAGACCGCCGTTCACCGCCCAGTTCCCCTCGGGGACCTCGTGGACGACGAGCCAGACGACGGTGTCGGGTCCGGTGGCCTCCCGCACCTGGCGGGTGACCTCGACGGAGAGGGCCTCGTTGCGCTCGGGGGTGAGGAAGCCCTCCAGCGGGGTGAGGACGACCAGGACGCCCGGCGGCGTGCCGGCTCCGGTGGTCGCGAGGCCCTTGGCGGCCTCCCGGACGTAGACCCAGGTGGCGGCGGCGAAGAACTCCGTGCGGGGCAGTTCCATGGCCGCCAGCACGGAGTCGGCGACCTGCTGCTGCAGGACCGCGGCGGCGGCTTCGGACAGGGTGCCCTCGGGAACGGTCAGCTCGACCAGCGGCATGGTGACTCCCAACGTGTGAGCGGGTGCGGGTGCGGTGCGGCCGCGGGCGCGGCGGCGGGATCAGCAGGCCAGCGCGGCTTCGAACCGGTCGATGGCAGCGGCCAGTTGGGCGCGCCGGCGGATGTCGAGCTTGCGGTAGATGCGGGTGATGTGCAGCTCCACGGCCCGGGTCGACACCGTGAAGGACTCCGCGATCTGCTTGTTGGTCAGGCCGTCGAGCATCATCGTGGCGATGCGGCGCTCGTGGGCGGTCAGCTCCTCACGGGCGCGTGACGACGAGAGCGGTGCGACGGGCGCCGGGACGCCCCCGCGTATTCGCTCGTGGGTCCCGGCGCCGCCGGTGGAGCGCTCCAGGCCGGCGAGCACGACGTGCCCCATGACCGCGTTCCATTCCCGGACCCTGAGTTCACCGATCACCTGCGCCTGCGCGTACGGGTCGGCGTACAGGACCCGTAAGAGCGTGCGGCGGTCCGGTGCCTCGCAGACGAGGAATTCGCCGGTGCCGTCCCGCCAGGGTCCGCCACCGAGCAGGATGCCGCGCGCGGCCATCCTTTTCCAGTAGGCCCGGTGCGCCTCTCCGAAACTCAACCGGTCCGCCTCATTGCCACGGAAAACGATTTCGACCACAAAAGCCACGTGCGACTCCCCCATAAAGGCCGTGTGTTTCCGCATCCGACGCTACCACCCGCCACCGGCCCGATGAATGAACACAATGTTGCGGCTGACGGGACCGTATCGAGGGGGTTCGGGGCATGCGGAGAACCGGGGTGCGGGGGATTCCGGAAGGCCCTGGGGTACACAGGGAATGGCGTCCGCCCGGCCGCCGGAAAACGGCCGGGTATCGCCTTGCGCTGCCGAATTCGGCCGGTTGTCAATCGGCCGCCGCGGCGGTGGGCACGGGGGCGGGCGCGGGAGCGGGGGCCGGCCGCGGCTTGCGCCGGAGCAGGCCCGTGGCGGCGAGCACGGCCACCGCACCGGCCCACACCGTCCAGCCGAGCGGCTCGCTCAGCACGACGGCGCCCAGGACCACGGCCACCGCGGTCATCAGATAGGTCACCGTGGAGGCGACCGTGGGCCCGTCCTTGATGATCAGCTCGAAGTTGAGGAGCGCCGCGAGGCCGGTGCAGACCACGCCGAGGACGAGGACCGAGACGACCGAGTCGGTGCGCCAGGTGATGCTCTGGAGGCCGAGGAAGGGGAACGCGACCAGGAGCAGCACGGTGGCCGCGCCGAGCTGTCCGCCGGCCAGCATCAGCGGCGGAATGCCCCTGCCCACCAGGAACCTGCCCATGTAGGCGAAGCTGGCGCCGAAGCTGATCGAGCCGAGGACGAAGCAGAGGATGCTCCAGCCGGTGCCGGCCGAGGCCGAGTTCCACGGGGAGGCGATGAGCGCGGTGCCGCCGAGGCCGAGGAGTACGCCGCCGGCCTTGAGGCCGGAGACCTTCTTCTCCTGGCCGAGCAGCAGGGCCGCCGCCAGGGTCCAGATCGGCGCGCTGCCGTTGACGACGGCGGCGACGCTGCTGGAGCCGTCGATCTCGCCCTCGGCGTACAGCGTCCAGGGCACCGCGTTGCCGAGCAGCGCGGCCACGGCCAGATGGCCCCAGACGGCCTTCTCCCGGGGCAGCCGGAGGCCCTTGGCGTAGCCGATGGCGAGGATGACGACGGCGCCGAGCGCGAGCCGGATGAGGACCATCTGCACGGGCGAGAAGCCGTACCCGGCGATCTTGATCCACAGGAAGACCGAGCCCCAGATCAGGCTCAGCGCGGCCAGCCGCGTGTACGTGGCTTTGGACATGGGTGTTTCCCGCTCTACGAGAAGAGAAGTGAGGGAGGAGGCGAAGGGGGACGCGCGCCCGGCGGTCCGCGGTACGGGAACGAGCCTCGCACCGGCGGCCGGGAGGGTCCAGCAACGGCTGGTGGACGGTACCGTCCACCAGCCGTGGCGAATCGGGGAAGGCGCCGCTCAGCCGGCGACGGCCGCCCTGGCGACCGTGCGGAGCGCGTCCAGGACGGCGGCGATCTCCGGGGAGTTCTGGCTCCCCTCGCGCACGGCCGCGAAGACCGTGCGCGAGGGGGCCTGCTCGCTGAACGCGCGGATCGTCACCTCGGGCCGCGGCGCCGGCTTGGCGAGACGCGGGACGAGGGCGACCCCGAGGCCGAGCCGCACCGCCGCGAGGGTGGCGTCCCAGTCGCCGATGGCGTGGGACGCCTGCGGGGTGAACCCGGCCGCCGTACACGCGGCGACGCCGATGTCGTGACACATGCCGGTGGTGGCGAAGATCCAGGTCTCGTCGGCGAGGTCGGCGAGCCGCAGGCTCGGGCCGTCGAGCAGCCGGTGCCCCGCCGGCAGGGCGATGTCGAAGGGGTCGGCACAGAGCGCGACCCGGTGGAACCGGCCGTCGAGCCGGCCGTCGTCGCCCGCGGGTCCCGGACTGCTCGTGGTGTCCGCGGAGATGACGACGTCGGTCTCCCCTCGGTGCAGCAGCGAGAAGCTCTCCGGCGGATCGACCTCGGCGAGCGAGGTCCGCAGCAGCGGCCGGGTCTCCCGGAGCCGCGCCACGGCGGGCAGGATGAGCGCCGACAGGGTCGTGGAGAAGCCCGCCACCGCCACCTCGCCGCGCTCGCCGCCCCGGTGGGCGGCGAGTTCCGCGCGCATCTGCTCGACCTGGGCGAAGACGGCGTCGGCGTGCCGGAGCACGATCCGTGCCGCGCCCGTGAGCCGCAGGCGGCGGCCGGACGGTTCGGTGAGCGGGACGCCCAGCTCCCTTCCCAGGGCGCTGATCTGCTGAGAGACGGCCTGCGGGGTGAGGTGGAGCGCCTGGGCGGCCGCGCTGACGGTGCCGCGCTCGCTGAGCTCCCTCAGCACGCGCAGCTTCCGCAGGTCCGGATCGCCCACGTCCCGCACCCCCTCCCGATCCCGCCGCTCGGTCATCGTACGCAGCCGGCGTCCACGTCGATGACCTCCTTGACCAGGGTCTCCAGCACGTCCAGGTCCCGCGCCGTGCGGCCGGCCTCGCGGCGGTCGCCCGGGTAGGTGGGATCGAGGACGACGGCCGTGGCACCGATGTCCTGGAGCAGTCCGAGGTCGTCGGCGATCTGCCCCGGGGTGCCCTCGCCGAGGAGCCGGCCGGGGCCCAGCGGCCGTGCGGTGACGCGGAGTTTGATGCGGGGCGCGACGGCGGGGACAGGGAGCTCCTGCTCCTCGGCGACCTGGCGCAGCGTGGGCAGTCCGACGCCGAGGAGCCAGTCGCCGGAGACGGACGTGGGGTGCCAGGCGTCGCCGAGCCGGACGGCCCGGCGCAGCGCTCCGTAGCTGTGTCCGCCGACCCAGACCGGGGGGCCGGGACGCTGCACGGGCAGCGGCCCGGTGTGCACCTCGCGGAAGGAGACGTGGGCGCCGTCGAAGGAGGCGACCTCGTGCGCCCAGCACGCCTTGATGGCGGCGAGGTACTCGTCGCTGATCGCCCCGCGCTTGCGGTAGGGCACGTCGAGGACGGCGAACTCCCGGGCGGCCCAGCCCGCCGCCGCGCCGAAGACGAGCCGGCCGTTGCTGAACCGGTCGATGTTGGCGGCGACCCGGGCGGTGTGCACGGGGTGGCGGTACGGCAGGATCGTCACGGTGGTGCCGAGACCGACGGTCCTGGTGACCCCGGCGAGCCAGGCGAGGGTCGCGAAGGGGTCGTAGAACGGGGCGGGGAAGAGGTGCTGCACGTCGGGGGTGAGGGCCACGTGGTCGGAGACCATGGCGTAGTGGTAGCCCATCGACTCGACCCGCAGCGCCCAGTCGGCGAGCGCGTCGGGGGTGGCCTCGGGCCCGTAGTTGGGCAGATTGACGCCGAACTTCATGGCGCGTTCCTTTCCAGGGGCTCGGCCGCGGTCGCGGCTCCGTCCCCGTCGGCGTGGTCCGTGGTGCGGTCGGCGCGCGGGGGGCCGGCTCCGGGGGCGCCGGCGCCGTCCGGAGGGGACGGTGCGCGCCGGGCGACCGCGCGGGCCACGGTGAGGTGGAGGAGGACTCCCGCGCACGCGACCCCGGCCGCGGGGAGCGGGAGCCAGCGGGCGTCGAGCCCGTGGGCGAGGGCGAGGCCGCCGAGCGCGGAGCCGGCGGCGCCGCCGAGGTAGGTGGCGGAGCTGTTGAGGCCGACGGCCGCGGCGCCCGCGGCGCTCCCGGCGGCGTCCTGGGCGAGCAGCCGGTGCTGCTGCGGCACGACGAACGCCCAGCCGACGGCGCCCCACAGGACCAGCGGCAGCAGGACCAGGCCGGGGACGGTGCCGGCCGCCGGGATCAGGGCCAGCGCGCCGCCGAGGGTGCCGAGCAGGGTGACGGCGAGGAGGGCGGGCCTTCCGGTGCGGTCGACGAGCGTCCCGGCGAGCAGGCTGCCGCAGACGCCGCCGAGGCCCCAGGCCCACAGGTAGGGGACGGCGTCGTGCACGTCGGCGACGCGGCGCAGGACCGGCTCCAGGTAGGTGTAGAGGCCGAGGCTGGCGACGGTCTGGGTGAAGGTGACGGCGACGACCACGGCGACCCGGGGCCGGGCGAGGGCGCCGAGCCGGGCCCGCAGCGAGGGCGCCGCGGCACCCTCGACCGAGGGGAGGGCCGTCGCGACGCCGAGCAGGGCGACCAGGCCGAGGCCGGTGACCAGCCAGAGGGCCGTGCGCCAGCCGGAGCCGGCCGCGACGAGCAGGCCGAGCGGGACGCCGAGGACGGTGCCCGCGCTCATCCCGCCGAGGACCAGCCCGAGGGCGCGGCCGCGGCGCTCGGGCGGGACGAGGGCGACGGCGGCGGTGGCCGCCGCCGGGGTGAAGAGTCCGGCTCCGGCGCCCGCGAGCGCCCGGGTGCCCAGGAGCTCGGCGTACGAACCGGCCAGCGCGCTCCCGGCGTTGGCGACGACGAAGACGACGAGGGCGGTCACGAGGAGCGCGCGGGTGCCCCGGCGGGCGAGCACGGCCGAGAAGAGCGGGGCGGCCAGCGCGTAACAGAGGGTGAAGGCGGTGACCGTCTGGCCCGCCAGGGAGACCGGGACGTCCAGCTCGTCGCCGATGGCGGGGAGCAGTCCGGCCATCGCGTAGGCGTCGGTCCCGACGGCGAAGGAGCCCAGCGCCAGCAGGGCCACGGCGCGCGTGCCGCCCATCACACCCCCTTGTCGTGCGTCCCCGTACGTCGTACGGAGCGGTCCTCGGGACGCTACTGACGGTGCGGGGCGCACGCAGCCCACAACGCGGAAGAGGGTTCGGAGTTCCGCAGCCTCCCGTCGCCGGTCCGCCGGAATCGGCCGGTCACCGGCCTACGGTGGATCTCTCCAGGAACCCCAGGAGGGAGTCCACCGTGCTCGACCTGTCCGTCATCAACGCGATGTTCCCGCCCGACCTTCCGGAACCGGCCGACTGGGAGCGGCGGTTCCGGCCGCGCGACCTGCCGGACGGCGCGGAGGTGACGCGCTTCGCCCCGAGCCCCACCGGACATCTGCACATCGGCGGCCTGTACACGGCGGCCGTGGCCCGGGCGCTGGCCCACCAGTCGGGCGGTGTGCACGTGCTGCGCGTCGAGGACACAGACCGCGCGCGCCACGTGGCCGGGGCGGCGGAGGAGTTCTCCCGGCTGCTCGGCGCCTTCGGTCTCGCGCCCGACGAGGGCGGCGTCGCCGGGGACGGGGAGTGGGGGCCGTACCTCCAGTCGGAGCGCCGCGACGTCTACCTGTCGCACGTGCGGGAGCTGCTGCGCCGCGACCGGGCCTATCCGTGCTTCTGCGGCAGGGAGCTGCTGGCCCGCAGCGGCGAGGAGCAGCGGGCCGGCCGGTCGCCGCTGGGCTACTACGGCCGCTGGGCGCCGTGCCGGACGCTCGCCCCCGCCGAGGCGGCGGGCCGGATCGCGGCCGGTGAGCCGTACGTGGTGCGGTTCCGCTGCCCGTACGAGTTCCCCGGCCGGGTGCGGTTCACGGACCGGATCCGTGCCTCCGTGACGATGCAGGACAACGGCAACGACATCGTGCTGCTGAAATCCTCGCAGGACGAACTGCCGCTGCCGACCTATCACTTCGCGCACGTGGTGGACGACCGACTGATGCGGGTGACGCTCGTGGTGCGCGGCGAGGAGTGGCTGTCCTCGACCCCGGTCCACCTCCAGCTGCACGCCGCGCTCGGCTTCGAGCCGCCCGCGTACGCGCACCTCGCCCCGCTGATGAAGGCCGAGGGCACCTCACGCCGCAAGCTCAGCAAGCGCAAGGACCCCGAGGCGTCGGTGGACTACTACCTGTCCGCGGGGTACCCGCCGGCCGCCGTCCAGCACTATCTGCGCGGTCTGGCCAACGCCCGGCTGATGGACGTGCCCACGGTCCGGGCGCTCGGCGCGACCGTCCGGCTGGACGGCATGCGTCCCTCGGGCCCGCTGCTCGACCTGCCCAGACTGCACTCGCTGAGCCGGGAGTTCATCGCCTCCCTGACGCCGGAGGAGGTGTACGCGCAGCTGCTGGCCTGGGCGCGGGAGTACGACCCGGAGCTCGCGGCCGTCCTCGTCCGCGAGGAGCCGCTGGCCCTGGCGGCGCTGGCGACGGGCCGCCCGGCGGGGGCGCCGGCCCGGAAGGACCTGGAACGCTGGTCGTGCTTCCGCGACAAGTACGGCTTCTTCTTCGCCGGCCTCTTCGGCGCCGCCCCGGCCGCCGGGGACGACCGGTACGGCGGTCTCGCCCCGGGACCGGTGCGGGCGATCGCCGCCGACTTCGCGGCCTTCGCCGCCGGCCCCGAGGTGCCCCCGGAGGTCTGGTACGCGGAGCTGGGGGCGCTCGCGGCGCGGCACGGCTTCGCCCCGGACACGGCGTCCTGGCGGCGGGAGCCGGAGCGCTGGGCGGGGCCGCCGCGGGTGGTGGCCAACGTGGTCCGGGTCGCCCTGACGGGGGCCGTCCGCAGCCCCGACCTGTTCGCGGTGGCCCGGGCCCTGGGCCGCGACGAGGTCGTGCGCCGCCTCACCGCCGTGGCGGGGTGAGGGAGCCCTCCCCTCGGCGTGGGCGGCCGAGGCCGGGGGCAGGGTGAGGACGGCGGCCCGCACGCGGGGTGGCGGCGTCCTCAGTGCGGTCGGGGGCGGGTCGAGGCGCCCGGTGGGGATGCCAGGGGCGGACAGGGGACGGTCCTCAAGATCACCGGGCGCCTTCCGACGCTAACCGCCGGAACCTCGGCGCCCCGGTACGACACACGGCGCGCGGCGCGGCGGCGGAGCCGCTCACCACTTCGGCGGAGCGCACGCGCGACCGCCGCGAAGGCCCTGCTCAGGGCCGTACGCGAGCCGACCCCCGCGGCCGCCGGTCCACCCCGGCCGCGGGGAGGCGCGGGCCGGACGGCCGACGCGAGGGGCCCGCACCCCCCGGGACGCCGCGCCTCGGCCGCCGGCGCCGAGGCGGCCGCTCTCGGCAGCGGCGTCATCTTCGCCGCGACGCCCCTGACGAACCGGTCCGGCTCCGCGTACCGACCGACCCCTGAGCGGCAGGTCCGGCCGCGCGCGCCGACCGGTTCCTGGACAACAGGCTCGGCTCGGGGCACCGACCGGTCCCTGAGCGGCGGGCACGGCTGCGCGTACCGACCGGTTCCTGGACCACAGGCCCGGCTCGGCGCACCGACCGGTCCCTGAGCGGCGGGCGCGGCTGCGCGTACCGACCGGTCCCGTGCCACCCGGGCGGGACCGCCCGAGGCCCCGGGCCCTCGCCGGTCCGGGGCCGCGGCGGCGACCGGCCACGGGCCGTCGGGGGCGGGGCCGTGACCGGCCGAGCCTGGCCAGAAGCGGCGGTGAGCTGGCAGGATCGCCCCCATGTTCGCCTCGCTCTCCCGTGCCGCCCGCCGCCGTGTCCTGGCGGTGTCGGCCGCGCTGCTCGCGGTGTGCGGGGTGCTGGTGTGGTGGCTGGTTCCCTTCGGACCGCCCACGCCGAGCGGAACCGTCACGTTCAGTACGGGTGTGCCCACCGGCGTGTACCAGCGGTACGGCAAGCTCCTCCGGCAGGCCCTGGCCCAGGACCTGCCCGAGGTGTCGATACGGCTCACGGACAGCGAGGGCTCGCAGCAGAACCTGGCCCGGGTGGCCTCGGGCGAGGCCGACTTCACCGTCGCCACGGCCGACGCGGTCGCCCAGTACCAGCGGGAGCGCAGGCCCGGCTTCGAGCGGCTGCGCGGCTGCGCCCGCCTCTACGACGACTACGTGCAGCTCGTCGTGCGCAAGGGCTCCTCGCTCCAGCGCGTCCAGGACCTGCGGGGCCTGCGGGTGGGCGTCGGCCAGGCCGGATCGGGCGTGCGGCTGATCGCCGACCGGGTGCTCGCGGCGGCGGGCATCGCCCCCGTCCGGGACATCGAGCCGGTCGCGGCCGGCATCGACACCATGCCCCGCCTCCTGGAGCGGGGCGAGCTCGACGCCTTCTTCTGGTCGGGCGGCCTGCCCACCGAGGCGGTCCAGAAGCTCTCCGAGCGGTTCCCGGTACGGCTCGTCCCGCTGGACGCGACCCTGGTCGACCGGCTGCACGACGTCGGCGAGTCGACCCGCCACTACCGGTCCGCGGTGATCCCGGCGGACGCGTACACCCGGGCGCAGGACGGCCGGCAGATCGAGACGCTGGCGGTGGCGAACCTCCTGGTCACCACCGACAAGGCCGACGCGGACCTGGTCGAGGGGTTCACGCGGACGGTGATCAGGAGCCGTGACCTCATCGGCAGCCAGGTCCACCCCGCCCAGCTCGTGGACCTCCGGACGGCCGTCTACACCGAGCCCCTCGCCCTGCACGAGGGCGCCCGGCGCTACTACCGCTCGGTGAAGCCCTGACCCGGGCGCTCGGGGCCGGTGCCGCGGTGCCGGTCGGCGGGGGCGTGCCGGGGCACGGTGACGGTCACGCGCAGACCGTGGGGCTCGTGCGGGGCGAAGGCGATCCCGCCGCCGCCCGCGGTCAGCAGGACCCGGGTGATGGAGAGGCCGAGGCCGGAGCCCTTGACGTTCTGGTGCCGTCCGGAGCGCCAGAAGCGGTCACCGACCCGGTCCAGCTCGTCCTCGGTGAGGCCGGGTCCCCGGTCGGCGACGACCACGTCGACGCTCCCCCCGTCCGCGGAGACCGCGACGGCGACCGTGACCTCCTCGCCGGCGGGGGTGAACTTGAGCGCGTTGTCGATCACCGCGTCGAGGGCGCTGGAGAGGGCCACCGGGTCCGCCCAGGCGGTGACGGCTGCGCACGAGCCCGAGAGCAGGACGCCCTTGTCCTCGGCGACCGGCCGCCAGGAGGCGACCCGCTCGCCGGCGAGCCCTCCGACGTCGGTGAGCCGGAGCTCCGCGGCGGCGTGCTCGGCGAGGGCGAGGTCGAGGAGGTCGTCGAGGACCTGCGAGAGGCGCTTGCCCTCGGTGCGGACGGAGGCGATCTCCTCGTTGCCCTCGGGGAGCTCCATGGCGAGCAGCTCGATCCGCAGGAGCAGGGCGGCCAGCGGGTTGCGCAGCTGGTGGGAGGCGTCGGCGACGAAGGCCCGCTGCTGTTCGAGGACCTCCTCGACGTTGTCGGCCATCTCGTTGAACGAGCGGGCCAGGCGCTGTAGTTCGGGCGGGCCGCCGGCCGCGGCGACCCGGGAGTTCATCCGTCCCGTGGCGATGTCGTGGGTGACGGAGTCGAGGACGCGGACCGGCCGCAGCACCCAGCCGGTGAGCCGGAAGGCGGCCCCGACCGCGACCAGCATGGCGGCCGCCTCACCGGCGAAGATCAGCAGCCAGCCGCGCAGGATGCGCAGCCGGAGCTGGCCGGTGGGCGAGTCGGTGACGACGACGGCGACGACGTCGCCGTCCCGGACCACCGGGGAGGCGACGATGAGGCGCGCGTGGCCCTGCCAGGGCCACACCTGGGGCGGGTCGTGGCTGCGCCGCCCGAGGAGCGCCTCGTTGAAGGCGCGCCTGCCCTCCCCGTCGTACGGGACGACCCACTCCTCCGGGGCGGCGGCCATGGCGCGGTTGTCGCGGTAGAAGATCCCGGCCCGGATGCCGTACACGTCGTGGTAGCTGAGGAGTTCGCCGCCGAGGGTGGCGCGCCGCTCGTCGGTGCCGGAACTGCTGGGGCTGACGAACTGGCCGAGGGCGGCGAAGCGGGCGGCGTCGTCGAGGCGGTCGACGACGACCCGCTGCTGCTCGGAGGCGGCGAGGCTGGCGGCGAGCGGGAAGCCGAGGGCGAGGAGCACACCGGCCATGAGGACGATGAGCAGCGGAAGGAGGCGGGTGCGCACGGGTGGGGGGTCCGGGGGTTACGCGGCGGGGGCGACGAGGCGGTAGCCGACGCCGCGCACGGTCTCGATCAGGGCGGGCATCCGCAGCTTGGAGCGCAGGGACGCGACGTGCACCTCCAGGGTGCGGCCGGTCCCCTCCCAGCTGGTGCGCCAGACCTCGCTGATGATCTGTTCGCGGCGGAAGACGACGCCGGGCCGCTGGGCGAGGAGCGCGAGGAGGTCGAACTCCTTGCGGGTCAGCGCGACGGCCTCGCCCTCGACGCTGACCCGGCGGGTGGGCAGCTCGATGGTGACGGCCCCGAGGCGCAGCTGGGTGTCGTCGGCGGCGCCGGCCGTCTCCTCGGGCCCGGCGTTGCGCCGGCTGACGGCGTGGATCCGGGCGAGGAGCTCGCCGGGGTCGTAGGGCTTGACGACGTAGTCGTCCGCGCCGAGGTTGAGTCCGTGGATCCGGGAGCGCACGTCGCCGCGGGCGGTCACCATGATCACCGGGGTGCTGGTGAGCTTCCGGATGCGCCCGCAGACCTGGTAGCCGTCCTGGTCGGGCAGGCCGAGGTCGAGCAGGATCACGCCGTACGACGGCCGGTCGCCCTGCGCGGTCGGCAGGACGGCCTGGAGCGCCTCCTCGCCGCTGCGGGCGTGGGTGACGGCGAACCCGTGCTTGGCGAGGATCGCGGAGAGGGCGGCGGCGACGTGGTCGTCGTCCTCGACGAGCAGCAGTCGCATGCGTACCTCCTCCGTGGTGATCTGTCGTCCGGCCGGTCTCTGTGTACCAGGTGGTACCAGGGCATGAACACCGAACACCGGTGCCACAGTCAAGTGTCCCCCGGTGACACCGCCGCATCCGTTATGCACCCGGTACGCCAGGGACGCCGACTTCACCCCCCGTGTCCGGTCGCGGCCGGATCGTTATCCTCAAGTTCCGCTCAGATGTGATGACGGTCGTCACATCGGGTCTCTAGTCTCCTCCCCAACCGAGGAGGACGGAGCAAGAGGCCGATGAGCGGAGAGTCTGTGTCCAAGGGTCCCGAGGACACCCCGCGCGCCGCGGACGACCTGGTCGTACTGTCCGGCGTGAACAAGCACTTCGGCGCACTGCATGTCCTCCAGGACATCGAGCTGACGATCACCCGCGGCGAGGTCGTCGTCGTCATCGGACCGTCCGGGTCGGGCAAGTCGACGCTGTGCCGCACGATCAACCGGCTGGAGACCGTCGACGCCGGCACCATCACCATCGACGGCAAGGCGCTGCCGCAGGAGGGCAAGGAGCTCGCCCGGCTGCGCGCGGACGTCGGCATGGTGTTCCAGTCGTTCAACCTGTTCGCGCACAAGACGGTGCTCGAGAACGTGATGCTGGGCCAGGTCAAGGTCCGCAAGACGGAGAAGAAGGCCGCCGAGACCAAGGCCCGCGCCCTGCTCGACCGGGTCGGCGTCGGCACGCAGGCGGACAAGTACCCGGCGCAGCTCTCCGGCGGCCAGCAGCAGCGCGTGGCGATCGCCCGCGCGCTGGCGATGGACCCGAAGGTGATGCTCTTCGACGAGCCGACCTCGGCGCTCGACCCCGAGATGATCAACGAGGTCCTGGAGGTCATGCAGCAGCTGGCCCGGGACGGCATGACGATGGTCGTCGTCACCCACGAGATGGGCTTCGCCCGCTCCGCCGCCAACCGGGTCGTCTTCATGGCCGACGGGAAGATCGTCGAGCAGGCGTCGCCGGAGGAGTTCTTCAGCAACCCGCGCAGCGACCGCGCCAAGGACTTCCTCTCCAAGATCCTTCACCACTGAGCGAGTTCGGACCTATTCTTCCCAACTCACTTCTAGACCAAGGGACATTCCTCGATGAAGCTTCGTCGCACCCCCGCCGCCGCCGCGGCCGCCGTCGTCCTCGCCCTGACCGCCACCGCCTGTGGCGGCGGCTCCGACTCGGGCAGCAACGGTGACAAGATCACCGTCGGCATCAAGTTCGACCAGCCGGGTCTGGGCCTGAAGACCCCGGACGGCACGTACGCCGGCTTCGACGTGGACGTCGCCCGCTACGTCGCCAAGGAGCTCGGCTACCCCGAGGACAAGATCAACTTCAAGCAGGCGCCGAGCGCCGAGCGCGAGAACCTGATCAAGAACGGTGACGTGAAGTTCGTCGTCGCCAGCTACTCGATCAACGACAAGCGCAAGAAGGAGGTCGACTTCGCCGGTCCGTACTTCCTGGCCCACCAGGACCTGCTCGTGCGCGCCGACGACACCTCCATCACCAAGGTCGAGGACCTCAACTCCAAGAAGCTCTGCTCGGTCACCGGCTCGACCTCCGCGCAGAACGTCAAGGAGAAGCTCGCCCCGAAGGCCGACCTCCAGCAGCTCGGCGGCTACTCCGAGTGCCTGACCGGCCTGGAGAACAAGGCCGTCGACGCCCTGACCACCGACGACTCCATCCTCGCGGGCTACGCCTCGCAGAAGGAGCACCAGGGCAAGTTCAAGCTCGCCGGTCTGCGGATGAGCGACGAGAAGTACGGCATCGGCGTCAAGAAGGGCGACGACGAGCTGCGCGGCAAGATCAACAAGGCGCTGGAGAAGATGGTCTCCGACGGCACCTGGGAGAAGCTCGTCAAGCAGCACTTCGGCCCCTCGGGCTACAAGTACGAGCCCGCGCCGAAGGTCGAGAACTGACCTCACCCGCCTGGCCCGTGACGGCCGCCCCGCTCGGGGGCGGCCGCCGCACCGGCACCGGCCGCCGCCCACGCGGCGGCCTCCACACCGACCGACCACCAGGGGAGAGCGCGGGGCATCGTGTTCGACTTTCTTGATTCCGGGCAGTACGACCTGCTCGGCGCCTTCTGGGTGACGGCGCAACTCGCCCTCTACTCGGCGATCGGCTCACTGGTCTGGGGCACCGCCCTGGTCGCCATGCGGGTCAGCCCGGTCCCGGTGATGCGCGGCTTCGCCACCGCCTACGTCAACATCGTCCGGAACACGCCGCTGACGGTCGTCCTCGTCGGCTGCCTGCTGGGCCTCAACCAGACCCTCGGCATCACCCTCGGCGCGGACCGCTCCGAGAACATCGGCTTCCGCCTCGCGGTCCTCGGCCTCGTCGCGTACACCGGCACCTTCGTCTGCGAGGCGCTCCGCTCGGGCATCAACACCGTCCCGTCCGGCCAGGCCGAGGCGGCCCGCGCACTGGGCATGTCCTTCACCCAGGTCCTGACGCTGGTGGTGCTCCCGCAGGCGTTCCGCGCCGCGGTGACCCCGCTCGCCAACGTCCTGATCGCCCTGACCAAGAACACGACCGTGGCGGCGGCGATCGGCGCCGCGGACGCGTCGCTCCTGATGAAGGAGATGCTCGAGAACGAGGCCGACGCGCTCTTCGCGGTCTTCGCCGTCTTCGCCTTCGGCTTCATCGTTCTCACCCTCCCCACCGGCCTCGTCCTGGGCTGGGCGGCCAAGCGACTGGCGGTGAAGCGATGAGTTCCGTCCTGTACGACACCCCCGGCCCGCGTGCCAAGCGGCGCAACGTCCTCTACACGATCGGGTTCCTGGCGGTCCTCGCCCTGGTGGCCTGGTGGGTGCTCTCCGCCCTGGCCGACAAGAACCAGCTGGCGGCCGAGAAGTGGAGCCCGTTCGTCACCGACGCCGAGGTCTGGACGACGTACCTCTTCCCCGGCCTGGTCGAGACCCTCAAGGCCGCGGCGCTCTCCATCGTCATCGCGCTGCCCCTCGGCGCCGCCCTCGGCATCGGCCGGCTCTCCGACCACCGCTGGGTCCGGGTCCCCGTCGGCGCGCTCGTCGAGTTCTTCCGCGCCATCCCGGTGCTGCTGCTCATGATGTTCGCCAGCACGGCGTACCGCGAGTTCACCACCGTCAGCTCCGACTTCCGCCCGCTGTACGCGGTCGTCACCGGCCTGGTCCTGTACAACGCCTCGGTCATCGCCGAGGTCGTCCGGGCCGGCGTCCTCTCGCTGCCCCGCGGCCAGGGCGACGCGGCCGTCGCGCTCGGCATGCGCAAGGGACAGACGATGGTGTACGTCCTGCTCCCGCAGGCCGTGACCGTGATGCTTCCCGCCCTGGTCAGCCAGCTCGTCGTGATCGTGAAGGACACCGCCCTCGGCGGCGCCCTGCTCGGCTTCGCCGAGCTCCTCAGCCAGAACCGGCAGATCACCGCCAACTACGGCGCCAACACGATCGCCACCCTCACGGTGATCGCGCTGATCTACATCGCCATCAACTTCGCCCTCACCAGCTTCGCGGGGCGGCTCGAACGGCGACTGCGGCGCGGCCGGAAGTCCGGCGCGCCGACCGTCCCGGCCCAGGCCGGAGCCCCCGACGTGAAGTCGGAGGCGGTCAGCGGCGCCTGACCCCGAAGGGGTCCGTGGGACAGCAGGGGTGGGCCGAACCGGTACCGACGCGATGTCGACCGCACCGCGCCCACCCCGTCGCTTGACGCAAGCACCCTCAGTGGGTTGCATACGGTCTGTGATCAACCACCGGGCTCGTGCCACACTCAGCTGTGCTGCCCCCATGACCGTCCGGCCTACAGGAGCCGCGCCGTGGACCCGGTGATCATCGTGGGCGCGGGGCCGGTCGGCCTCGCGCTCTCCCTCGCGCTCGCCGCGCAGGGCGTGCCCAGCATCGTCCTCGACGAGGGCCCGGGCAAGGACGAACCCCGCCCCGCCCGCAGCGTCCTGCTGCGCGCCGACATGGCCGCCATGGTCGAGCGCCTGGGCTGCGCCACCCTCCGTGACGAGGGGGTCCGCTGGGTCGGCTGGCGCAGCATGCGCCGCGGCCGGCTGGTCCGCCACCTCCCCCTCGACCTGGGACTCAGCGGTACGGAGGAGTGGTCCGAGGACCCCGACGCGCCCGCCGCGCCGGCCGCCCCGCTGCACATCCCCCAGCACGCCCTCGCCCGCGGCCTGCGGGACGCCATCGGCCGCGAGAAGCTGATCCGGCTCGTCACCGACGCCCGGCTGGACACCATCGAGCAGGACGGCGACGGCGTCACCGCCCACACCCGCGGCCCCGACGGCACCTGGTGGCGCGGCAGCCACCTGGTCGGATGCGACGGCGCCCGCTCGACCGTGCGCAAGCTGCTCGGCATCCGCTTCCCCGGGCGCACGGCGGTGGAGCGGCACGCGGTCGCCGCCCTGCGCACCGAACTCCCCTGGCCCGGCGAGGCCCTGATGCACCGTCAACCTCCGTGGCGAGGAGCTCCGGAGGAGATCACCGCGCGCCCGCTGCCCGACGGGGTGTGGCGCATCGACTGGCTGCTGCCGCCCCGCGGGGACCTGGTCACCCCCGACGCGCTGGTCGCCCGGATCCGCGAGACCCTCGCGGGCTGGTGCGACGGCGTGACCCCGCCGTATGAGCTCATCGACACCGGGGTCCACACCCTGCACCACCGGCTCGCCCGCCGCTGGCGCGTCGACCGGGTCCTGCTCGCCGGGGACGCGGCGCACCTGCTCGGGGCGGTCGGCACCCAGAGCCTCGACGAGGGCTTCCGGGACGTCGACAACCTCGCCTGGAAACTCGCCCTGACCTGGCACCGCAACGCCTCCGACCGGCTGCTCGACAGCTACCAGAGCGAGCGGCGGACGGCCGTCGCCTCCCGGCTCCGCGCCGCCGACCAGTCGCTGCCGGCGCTCCGCGGCGGCGGGGGCCTGCGGACGTACCTCCCCGGGGCGACGCGCGGCCACGACGCCCTGCTCACCGAGGGCCACGTGGGCCGCGGGCCGCTCGGCGCGCCCCCGGCGTACCCCCACTCCCCCCTCGCGCCCGCGCACACCGACGGGCTGGCGCCGGTCGGCACCCCGCCGGGCGCCCCCGTCGAGGACGTCCGCGTGACCGCCCCGGACGGCACGACCGTACGACTCCGCGACCGCCTCGGCCGGGGCCGGCAGCTGGTCGTGCTGGTGGCCCCCGGCACCGGCGTGTGGGACCGGCGCCACTGGCAGACCGCGGGCGTCATGCCCCGGCTGGAGGAGGCGGTCCGCGCCCTCCCGGTGAAGGCCGAGGTCCTGGTGACCGAGGCCTACCCCGGCGCCCCGGCCCACGCCGTCCTGCTCGTGCGTCCCGACGGCCACCTCGCGGCCTCGTTCTCCGGTGTCCTCCCCGAGGAGCTGTACGCGGCGGCCGACGCCGTACGCGGGGGCTCCCCGGCCGACCAGGAGCCCGCCGAGGTGTCCGTCGCGGCCGACCGTACGGCGGACATGCATTGATTCCCGCGGGCGCGCGTGGTGTACTCCGGAACGTGACCGACACCTATGCGCGCCTGTGGCGGAGGGTCCACATGGACCTCGTCCGCTACGCGGGCTGCGTGTGTCGCCCTTCCTCCTGACCTCGCCCCTTCCTCGCGCGCGCCCCGCCGCGGACGTCCGTCCGCGGCGCCGTGAGCCGTCGCGCGCTCTTCGCGAACCCCAGGACGGTCACCCGTGTCCCTGTACGCCTCCGCACCCGCGTCCTCCTCCTCGCCTCCGCCCGCCGCGCCTCCCGCGGACGGCCCGGCCGACGCCCGGGTCCCGGCCCCGGCCGGCGCTCCCCACGCGTCGGCCGCCGCGTCCCCCTCCGGCCCCACGGCCGCCGAGCTCCTCGACTTCGTGCGGCGCACGGCCGCCGACGACGCGCTCGTCGACTCGCTTCCGCTCGACCCCGAGGGCCGCACCTGGGTGCGGCTCGACGGCCCCGGCGGCAGCGAGGCGTGGCTCATCGGCTGGCCACCCGGCACCGGGACCGGCTGGCACGACCACGCCGAGTCGCAGGGCGCCTTCGCCACCGCGCGCGGCACGCTGACCGAGAACGCCCTGGCGGTGCGGCTGCCGGCGAGCGGCTGGAAGACCCTCGAACTGGCGGACGACCTCGACCGCTCCCGCCGGCTGGCGGAGGGCACGGGCCGGGCCTTCGGCCGCCACCACGTGCACGAGGTGCTCAACGAGTCCCGCGACACCCACGCCGTCTCGGTGCACGCCTACTACCCGCCGCTCCCCCTGATCCGGCGGTTCAGCCGGACCGGCGCGGTGCTGCGTCTGGAGCAGGTCGAACGTCCGGAGGACTGGCAGTGAGCGACGAAGCGGTCGGCGAGGAGACAGCACCGGTGAACGGGACGTCACTGGAGGACCCGGCGGGGAGCGGCCCGGCCGCGGGCGACTCGGCGGTGCACGCCCCGACGGTGGGCGACACGTCGGTGGGCAACGCGTCGGTGGGCAACACGTCGGGGAACGGGACGGCGGTGGGCGCGGCGGCCGCGGGCGGCGGCCGCGTCGGCATCGACGAGCTTCTGGAGCGGGTCAGGGCCGGTATCGAGCGGATCGAGCCCCGTGCCGCCCACGAGGCGTACGAGGCGGGGGACGCGCTCCTGGTGGACACCCGTTACGCGGCCCTGCGAGAGCGGGACGGCCTCATCCCGGGCGCGCTCGTCGTGGAGCGCAACGAACTGGAGTGGCGCCTCGACCCGCTGGGCAGCCACCGCGCGGCCGAGGCGGACAGCCACGACCTCCGGGTCGTCGTCCTCTGCAACGAGGGCTACGCCTCCTCCCTCGCGGCCGAGTCCCTGCGCAGACTGGGCCTGCACCGCGCGACCGACCTCATCGGCGGATTCCAGGCGTGGAAGGCGGCGGGCCTCCCGGTCCTGCTGCCGGCTGCCCGCGCCTGACACGGCACCCGACGCCTGGCCGAGTCCTTCCGACTCCCCCCCGGAGGTCAGAAGGACTCGTCCAGCCCGTCCGTGTCCTCGCCCTCGGCCTCCAGCGCCTGGCGGACGACGCGGAGGGCCATGCCCTCGGGGTAGCCCTTGCGGGCGAGCATCCCGGCGAGCCGGCGCAGCCGCCGGTCGCGCTCCAGGCCGCGGGTGGCGCGCAGCTTGCGGGCGACGAGCTCGCGCGCCGTGGCCTCCTCCTGCTCGGAGTCCAGCTGTCCCACCGCCTCCTGGATGAGGGTCGGCTCGACTCCCTTGGTACGCAGCTCCCGGGCGAGGGCCCGGCGGGCCAGGCCCCGGCCGTGGTGGCGGGACTCCACCCAGGCGCCCGCGAACGCCGCGTCGTCGATCAGTCCGACGTCCTCGAAGCGGGAGAGGATCTCCTCCGCCACGTCGTCGGGGATCTCCCGCTTGCGCAGCGCGTCGGCGAGCTGCTTGCGCGTGCGGGGGGTCCCGGTGAGCAGGCGCAGGCAGATCGCCCGCGCCCGCTCAGCCGGATCCTGGGGTGACAGCTCCTTCTCGGCCCTCGACGAGTCGGGGCTGTCACCCGGCCATTCGGTGCGACCGGTCACCGGTTCAGCTCTTGACCGCGGTGGCCTTGGTCGCCTTCGCGGTCTTGGTCGCAGGTGCCGGGACGGTCTTGGCGTCGTCCGTGCCGGCCGCGTCCGCGGCAGCCGCCGGGTCCGCCGCCGCCTCGGTCTTCGCGGCGTCGGGACGGACGCCGACGCCCAGCTTCTCCTTGATCTTCTTCTCGATCTCGTCGGCGAGGTCGGGGTTGTCCTTCAGGAAGTTGCGGGCGTTCTCCTTGCCCTGGCCGAGCTGGTCGCCCTCGTACGTGTACCAGGCGCCGGCCTTGCGCACGAAGCCGTGCTCCACGCCCATGTCGATGAGACCGCCCTCGCGGCTGATGCCCTGGCCGTAGAGGATGTCGAACTCGGCCTGCTTGAAGGGCGGCGCGACCTTGTTCTTGACGACCTTGACGCGGGTGCGGTTGCCGACCGCGTCCGTGCCGTCCTTGAGGGTCTCGATGCGGCGGATGTCGAGACGCACCGACGCGTAGAACTTCAGCGCGCGGCCACCGGTCGTGGTCTCCGGCGAGCCGAACATGACGCCGATCTTCTCGCGGAGCTGGTTGATGAAGATCGCGGTGGTCTTGGACTGGTTGAGCGCGCTGGTGATCTTCCGGAGCGCCTGGCTCATCAGGCGGGCCTGCAGACCCACGTGCGAGTCACCCATCTCGCCCTCGATCTCCGCACGCGGGACGAGCGCGGCGACGGAGTCGATGACGATCAGGTCGAGGGCGCCGGAGCGGACCAGCATGTCGACGATCTCGAGGGCCTGCTCGCCGTTGTCCGGCTGGGACAGGATGAGGTTGTCGATGTCGACGCCGAGCTTCTTGGCGTACTCGGGGTCGAGGGCGTGCTCCGCGTCGACGAAGGCGACCTGGCCGCCGGCCTTCTGCGCGTTCGCCACGGCGTGCAGGGTCAGGGTCGTCTTGCCGGAGGACTCCGGGCCGTAGATCTCCACGACACGGCCGCGCGGCAGGCCGCCGACGCCGAGCGCGATGTCGAGCGCGGTCGACCCGGTGGAGATCACCTCGATCGGCTCCTGGGTACGGTCGCCCATGCGCATCACGGCGCCCTTGCCGAATTGGCGTTCAATCTGTGCGAGCGCGGCGTCGAGCGCCTTCTCGCGGTCGGTTCCTGCCATGGGTTCCACCCGGTTTGCTTGAGTCGATCGCTTCATGTGAAAGACGCTAACCCCTGCCACTGACAATGGGCCCCGGCGTCCCCTCCGACCTGTGGACAACGCGTCGACAACCCCGTGATTCCAAGGGCCGGACCTCCATCAGAATGGATGTTCGATTTCAGTGTCAAGCGCGCCACGCAGACCCGACGGCTCCCGTCCGACGGCGCGCCCGGCCCGTCGGCCGCCGCCCCGGCTCCCCCGGCGGCCCCGGCGCACCCCCGTCACCCCGCGACGCCCACGAGCCACTCCAGCGCCTCCGGGCCGCCCCGCAGCACCGAGATGTGCCCGTCCCCCGGGCCCGGCCGCAGGGTGGCCGAGGGGCACCGCTCCGCGAGCCAGCGGCCGTGCGACGCCGGGACGACCCGGTCCTCGTCGCCGTGCAGCAGCAGCACCGGCGCGGTGATCCCGGCGGGGTCGAAGCCCCAGGGGGCGACGTACGCCAGGTCGTCGTCCACGAGGCCGCCGGGACCGGCGGCGACGGCCGGGCCGACGACCTCGTCGAACCAGGACCACGTGCCGGAGAGCGCCGCGTGGTCGGCCGGGGTGAACATCTCCGGGTCGTAGGCGGCGCCCGCCTGGTGGGCCTCCTTGGCCGCCCGGCCGGCCGCCGCGGCGCGCAGGCCCGCCACGCCGGACGGCGTCATCCCGCCGAACCAGTCGAGCCCCTCGGCGTCGTACGGGGCGAGCCCGGACACGGCGACCACGCCGACGACCCGGTCCGGCAGGAGGGCGCCGCACGCGAGCGCGTGCGGCCCGCCGCCGGAGTGCCCCATGACCGCGAACCGGGCGAGGCCCAGCGCGTCGGCCGCGGCCGAGGCGATGTCGCGCCCCGGATGCGGGGTGGAGCCGCCGTAGCCGGGGCGGTCGTACGACACCCAGCGGATGCCGAGCCGGGCCGCCGCCGGGAAGAGCGGCGCGGGGGGCGTGCCGATGTTGGGCGTCCCGTGGTGCCAGAGGACGACGAGCCCTCCGCCGGGGCCGCCCCCGGTGTCGTACACGTGCAGCACGCGTCCGTCGTCGAGCTTCACGTCGTTCTCGGCCACTGTGCCCACCCCCTGGCATCCGGGCGTGCCCGGTCGTCGGACCCTCCGGCGCCCCGACGCTACTGTCCGCCCGCCGCCGTCGGCAACGACCGCCACCCGCCCGTGCGGCCGCGTCGCCGCACGGGCGGGGGGGCCCGGAAGCGACCGCACCCCGGCGCCGACACGGACCGCCCCCGAGCCCGTGTCCCGTGGGCCCGCACCTCCGTACACCTGCGCCCCGCCCCTCCCTCGCCCGGTCCCCCCTCCCCACGACGTCCGACCGTCGCCCGTTCGTCCTCGCCCCGCCCCCGGTCCGCCCCGCCGCCCGGCGCCTATCCTTCGACACATGCCCCTCCCCCTCCGCGCCCCCGGCGGCGGCCACCCGTCACCGCGGGCCGCCGACGCGCTCGTGGCGGGCGTCGTCCTGCTGGTCGTCGCGGTCTGGACCCTCGTCTCGGCGCGGTACGCGAGCGAACCGGCGCTCCGCACGGTGCTCGGCTGGGCGCTCATCCTGGTCGGCTGCGGGGCGCTGTACTTCCGGCGGCGGCAGCCCGTCACCGTCGCGGCGGTCACGCTGCTGGCGTGCGTCGTCTACTACCCGCTGTCCGCCCAGGACGGGCCGCTCATGATCGCCTTCGCGCTGGCGCTCTACACGACCGCCGCCGAGGGGCGGTTCGCCGCGGCCGTGGCACTCGCCGCGGTCACCCTGCTCGCGGTGGGGCTGGGCGAGATCAGGCAGCAGCCCGGGCACCGCCAGATCGACGACACGTCGCTGGCGATGCTGGCCGGCTGGCTGATCAGCCTCGTCGCCGTGGGCCGCGCCCAGCGGACCCGGATCGCCTATCTGCACGAGGTGGAGCAGCGGGCGCTCGCCGCCGAACGGGAGCAGGAGGCGCGGGCGCGGCAGAGCGCCACCGAGGAGCGGCTGCGGATCGCCCGGGAGGTGCACGACGTGCTGGGCCACAGCATCTCGCTCATCAACGTCCAGTCCGGCGCCGCGCTGCACCGGCTCGGCAAGGGGCCGGCCCCGGAGGCCGGACTCGTCACCGCCACCGAGGCCCTGGAGGCCGTGAAGGCCACCAGCAAGGACGCGCTGCGCGAGCTGCGGGCGACCCTCGGGATGCTGCGGCGGGCCGACGAGGCGACCCCGACGGTCCCGGCCTCGTCCGGGCTCGCGCTCCTCGGCGACCTGGCCGCCCGGGCCCGGAGCGCCGGGCTCGACGTCCGGACGCGCGTCACCGGCGACCCCGTGCCGCTGCCGCCGCCCCTCGACCTCGCCGCGTACCGGATCGTGCAGGAGTCGCTGACGAACGCGACCCGCCACGCGCGCGCGGGAGCCGTTCTCGTCACCCTCGACTGGGGCGCGGACGCGGTGCGGCTGCGGATCGCGGACGACGGCGCGGGCGCGCCGGAGGGCCGCCCGCTGGGCAGCGGCATCCGGGGCATGACCGAGCGGGCCCGCGCGTTCGGCGGGGACCTCACCGCCGGGAACGCCGAGGGCGGCGGTTTCCTGGTGGACGCCCGGCTGCCCCTGACCCCGCCGGGCCCGTCCGGGCCCCGGTCCGACGCCGAGCCCGACCCCCCGCCCGCACCCCGGGGACGGCCCTCGTCCCCGCCGCCGTCCGCACCGCCCACCGCCTCCGAGGGGGACCCCCGATGATCCGCGTCGTGCTCGCCGACGACCAGACCCTGGTCCGGGCCGGCTTCCGGTCGATCCTGTCGGACGAGGAGGACATCGAGGTCGTCGGCGAGGCCGGGGACGGCGAGCAGGCCATCGGGCTCGCCCGTGAACTGCGCCCGGACGTGGTCCTGATGGACATCCGCATGCCGGTCCTCGACGGCCTGGAGGCGACGCGCCGCATCACCGCCGACGAACGCCTGGCAGGCGTGCGGGTGGTCATCCTGACGACGTTCGACGCCGACGACCACGTGTACGGGGCGCTGCGCGGCGGCGCGTCGGGGTTCCTGGTCAAGGACACCGAGCCGATGGAACTGCTGCACGCGGTACGGGTCGTGGCCCGCGGCGACGCCCTGATCGCCCCGGCCGTGACCCGTCGGCTGATCGCCGAGTTCGCCGGGCGGGCCGACCGGCAGCCCGACCCGGGCCCGCGGCTGAACGCGCTCACCGAGCGGGAGCGCGAGGTGCTGGGCCTCGTCGGGGCGGGCCTGTCCAACGACGAGATCGCCGGCAGGCTGGTCCTCTCCCCCGCCACCGCCAAGACCCACGTCAGCCGCATCATGACCAAGCTGGTCGTCCGCGACCGGGCACAGCTGGTGATCCTGGCGTACGAGTCCGGCATGATCACCCCCGGCTGGCTGGCCTGACGCCGCCCCCGCCACCGGCACTTCCGAAGGGGGTGTCCGGGCGAGCCCGGCATGACCGGCAGGCCCTAGGGGGCGGGGCCCGGCAGGGACGACTGCGGGGGTACGCGCGCGGGGGCCGGCGCAACTCCCGGGGTACGACGGGTGTCCTCTCCGGGGTGACGCCGGGCGGCATGCCGTACGCCGAGGCTGACGGGGTGAATCAGGACGTACTCGATCTCGCGCGGCTGCAGTTCGCCCTCACCGCGGGCGGCCACTTCCTCTTCGTCGCCCTCACGCTGGGGCTCGCGACGGTCGTGGCCGCCCTCCAGACCAGGGCCACCCTGAGCCGGAAGCCGCTCCACGCGCGCATGGTGCGCTTCTGGGGCCAGCTGTACGTGATCAACTACGCGGTCGGCATCGTCACCGGCCTGGTGATGGAGTTCCAGTTCGGCATGGCCTGGAGCGGGCTCACCCACGAGGCGGGCAATGTGCTCGGGGCCTCGCTGGCCGTGGAGACGATCGTGGCGTTCTTCGTCGAGTCGATCTTCCTCGGGCTGTGGATCTTCGGCTGGAACCGGCTCAACCGCTGGGCCCACCTGGCGGTGATCTGGGTCGTCGTCCTGACCGCCTACTTCTCCGCGTACTGGATCCTCGTCTCGAACGGCTTCCTCAACCATCCCGTCGGGTACGGCTCCGAGGGCGGCGAACTGGTCCTCGACGACCCGGTCGCGGTGCTGACCAACCCCTCCGCGCTGCTGGCCTTCGGGCACGTCCTGGCGGGCGCGCTGCTCACCGCCGGGTTCTTCATGGCCGGGGTGAGCGCCTACCACCTGTTCCGGCGCACCCCCGAGTGGGAGTTCTTCGGGCGCAGCCTGCGGATCGGGGTGTTCCTGTCGGCACCCGCGCTGATGGCGGCCGCGGTCTTCGGCGGGCTGCAGTTCTCGGTCCTGACCACCTTCCAGCCGATGAAGTCGGCGGTCTTCGGCGGGAAGGCGGCCGAGATCGCCCGCGTGCAGGCGGAGATGACCGCCCGGTTCGGGCCGGGCGACTACGTGCCGTCGGAGGCGTGGACCCGGGGCGGCGGGCTGGTGATGCTGATCGGTTTCGCGCTGATGATGTACCTCTGCTTCGCCGGGGTGATCCTGGCCTGCTTCAAGAAGGCCGTCTTCCGGTTCCGGTTCTGGCACGTCGTCCTGATGGCGGCCGTACCACTGCCGTATCTGGCCATGATCGGCGGCTGGGTCTTCCGGGAGTCCGGGCGGCAGCCCTGGGTGATCTACGGGCTGCTCAGGACGGAGGACGCGGTGTCGGACCTCTCGCCCGGGGTCATGCGGCTCTCGCTCACGGTCTTCACCACCCTGTTCGTCCTGCTCGCCGTGCTCAACGCCTGGCTGCTCGCCCGGCACGCCCGCCGCGGCCCCGTCGAGTCCGGCCTCGGCCACGACGAGCGGTCCGGCGAGGACGACGGGACGCCCGAGCCCGCCGACGCGCTGCCCGCCCCGCGCTACTGACGCCGCCCCGCACCACCGAGGAACACCCGAGGAGTCCCCGTGGAGACCCTGGCCATCGCCCTGCTCGCCTTCTACGCCGCGGGCTGGTTCGTGCTCGCGGGGGCGGACGTCGGCACCGGCATGCTGACCCCCTGGCTCGGCCGGGACGACCGCGAGCGGCGGCTCGTCCTCGCCTCGTTCGCCCCGTTCTTCCTGGGCAACGAGGTCTGGCTGGTCGCCACCGCCGGAATCCTCGTCGGCTGCTTCCCCGCCCTGGAGGGGGAGCTCCTGAGCGGCCAGTTCCCGGTCGTCGTGGCACTCCTCGCCGGCTGGATCGTCCGGGACGCCGGGCTCTGGTCGCGCGGCCGCGGCCCGGGGCCCCGCTGGCGGGCCGGCTGCGACACGGCCGTGACCTGCGGGAGCTGGACGGTGGCGCTCGCCTGGGGATGGCTGCTCGCGGCGCTGCTCACCGGACGACCGTACGTGCCGGCGACCGGTCCCACGGCCGTGCTCACGGCCCTGGCGGTGGCTGCGCTGTTCGCCGCGCACGGCCTGGGATTCGCCGCGCTCCGGCTCACGGGACCGCCGTACGAGCGGGCCCGGCGGCTCGTCGGGCGGGCCGGCCGCCCGTGGCAGTCCTTCGCGCTCACCGGCGTCCTGCTCGCCGGTCTGCCGCTCGCCGGCGGCACCGCGCTCCCGCTGGCCGAACGGGCGGCGGACCCCGGCACGCTCGGCCTGCTCGTGCCCGCCCTGCTCGTCGTCACCCCGCTCCTGGTGGCCGTCCAGGCGTGGAGCTGGCACGCCTTCCGGCACCGGGTGACCCGCCCGTCGTACCTCTGAGCTCCTCCGGGCGGGGCCCCGGGTCAGGACCCGTCGGCCGGCGGCTCGTCGGCCGCGGCGTCCTTCTTGTGGTGCAGGGCCTTCTGGAGCCGGGCCACGACCGCCTCGCCGTACCGCCGGTGCCCGTGGACGCGGGGGTCGTCCGTGACGTCGTAGCGCTTCACGTACGCGCCCAGGAACGCCTGGAGGGTGGCGACGGCCGGGATGGCGATCAGCGCGCCGACGGCGCCGAGCAGCGCGGTGCCCGCGATGACCGAGCCGAAGGCCACCGCCGGGTGGATGTCCACGGTCTTGGAGGTCAGCTTCGGCTGCAGCATGTAGTTCTCGAACTGCTGGTAGACCACGACGAATCCGAGCACCCACAGCGCGTACCAGGGGTTGACCGTGAAGGCGATCAGCATCGGCAGCGCACCGGCCAGGTAGGTGCCGATGGTCGGGATGAACTGCGAGACCAGGCCGACCCACACGGCGAGCGCGGGCGCGTACGGGATGCCCAGGATCTCGAAGAGCACGAAGTGCGCGATGCCCGAGATGAGGGCCATCAGGCCGCGCGAGTACAGATAGCCGCCGGTCTTGTCGACCGCGATCTCCCATGCGCGGAGCACCTCGGTCTGGCGGGCGGGCGGCAGGACGGAGCAGAGCGCGCGCCGCAACCGGGGCCCGTCGGCGGCGAAGTAGAACGAGAACAGGAAGATCGTCAGGAGCCGGAACAGGCCGCCGAGGACGGTGGCGGAGACGTCGAGGACTCCGGACGCGCTGTTCTGCACGTATTTCTGGAGCCAGTCGGAGCTGAGCACGCTGTCCTGGACCTCGACCCGCGAGAGGTCGGTGTGGAAGGTCTGGTTGATCCAGTTGATCAGCGAGTCGAGGTACTTGGGGAAGTTCTCGACCATGTCCACGATCTGGCCGGCGAGCATCGACCCGAGCAGGACGACGAATCCGACGCTCACGATGAGGACGACGAAGAAGACGAGGAAGGTCGCGAGCCCCCGGCGCATCCCGCGCGCCGCCATGCGCCCGACCGCCGGCTCCATGGCGAGGGCGAGGAAGAAGGCGAGCAGGATGTTGACGAGGAGGCCGACGAGCTGGTGGAACGCCCAGTTGCCCAGCAGGAAACAGGAGTAGAGGGCGAGGGCCAGCACGAGCGCGCGGGGCAGCCAGCGCGGCATCCGCGCCGCCGAGGCGGCGGACGCGGGCAGGGGGTCGGCTCCGCCGCTTCCTCTGCCGGTACCGGCGGCACCGGGGGCCGGCTCCGCGGAGGCGGGAACGGGAGCCGCGGGATCGCTCCGCGGCGTCCGGTCGGTCGGATCTGTCTTCTCGGTGTCGTCAGTCGGGGCCACCCCGCCAGTCTCGCGCACCGCGCGGACAATCCCCCCGGGGCCCCGCACATCACCGCTTGTCACCCCGGCGTTCGCCGGGCCGTCAGCGCTTGTCGGCCGGTACGTCGACGGCGACGCAGACGGCCCGCCACACGTCCTTCGCCTCCCAGCCCGCGTCCAGCGCCTCCCGCACCGTCCGTCCGCCGAGCTCGGCCATCACGTGGTCCCGCGCGAAGGACTCCGCGTAGGAGGCGCCGAAGTGGTCGGCCATCCGTTCCCAGAAAATCGTCAACCGCATGACCCCAGTATCCCGCTCCCAAGAGTGCAGCCCGGCCCACATCCCTTGTCACCGCGACTTTCCGCCCTACCGTCGGAGCATGGCCGAAAAACCCCTCTCCTCCCCACCCACGATTCCCGGTCCCTCGACCCCGGTGCCCTCCGCCCCCGTGGCGCGCGCCGAGCGGTTCGTCTGGCTGACGGCCCGGGTCCTCGAACAGCGCCGGTTCGCCTACCACTTCCTCCGCGGGGACGCGGACCCGGTCGAGACGGCCCTCCTCGCCCACCTCAACGAGGACGGCGGTTACGGCCACGCGCTCGAACCCGATCTCCGCGGCCCGGTCAGCCAGCCCCTGCACACCGCCCACGCGCTGCGGGTCCTGGACTCCATCGGGCGCTGCGGCGGACTGCGCGTGGAGCGGATCTGCCGCTATCTGACGGAGGTCTCGACGCACGAGGGCGCGCTCCCGGCGATCCACCCGTCCCAGCGCGGCTATCCGTCGGCGCCCTTCGTCCCGGTCGTCGACGCGCCGCCGGCGGCCCTGCTGGCGACCGGGCCCGTGGTCGGGCTGCTCCACCGCAACCAGGTGTGGCACGCGTGGCTCTTCCGGGCCACCGAGTTCTGCTGGGCGGCGGTCGAAGCGCTGGACAAGACCCATCCGTACGAGGTCCAGGCCGCCGTCGCCTTCCTCGACGGGGCCCCGGACCGCTCGCGTGCGGAGGCCGCCGCCGACCGGCTGGGCCGGCTGGTCCGGGAACAGGGTCTCGCCGTCCTCGATCCGGACCGGCCGGACGACCACCCGGTCGCGGACGGGTACGCGCCGGGTGAGCACCACTACCCGCACGACTACGCGCGCGTGCCGGACTCGCTGGCCGCGCACTGGTTCACGGAGGAGGAGATGACCCGGTCGCTCGACCGGCTGGCGGCCGACCAGGAGGAGGACGGCGGCTGGCCGATCCGCTGGCGCGCCTGGGCGCCCGGATCGGCCCTGGAGTGGCGTCCGATCGTCACGATCGAGGCCCTGCGCACCCTGCGGGCCCACGGCCGTCCCATCGACTGACCCCTCCCGGGCGGGCCCGCCGCCACCGCGGGCCGTCCCCACCGCGGGCCGTACGGGCCCGGGCTCACCAGCCCAGGGCCCGTACCCCCGCCGTGACGACGACGGCCGCGCCGACGACGACCAGGAACGGGGCCCGCAGGACGAGCGCGACGGCCGCCGCGGCCAGTCCGGCGGCCCGCGCGTCCAGGACGAGCGAGCCTCCGTCGCTGAACGTCTGCTGCGCGGTGAGCGCGGCGAGCAGGGCGACGGGCAGCAGGGCGGCGAGCCGCTGCACGAGCGGGCGCTCCAGTGCCCCGGCGGGGACCAGCAGGCCGATCAGTTTGACCAGGTAGCACCCGACGGCGGTCAGGGCGATCGCGATCCAGACGTTCATCGGGGGTCCTCCTGTGCCGTGGTCTCGCGGTCCGGTCCGTCCGTGCCGTCTCCGGCTCCGGTGCCCTTCCCGCGGCCCCGGAGCCAGAGCACGACCGGCGCCGCCAGGGCGGAGGCGAGCACCGGGACGCCGGCGGGCAGGACCGGCAGGAGGCCGAGCCCGAGCAGGACGGCGATCCCGGCGGTGGCCCGTTCGGTCGCCGACTTCAGCATGGGGGCGAGCAGGGCCAGGAAGACGGCGGGGCCGGCCGCGTCCAGTCCCCAGGCGGCGGTGTCCCCGATCGCCTCGGCCCCGAGCGCCCCGAGGAGCGTGGTCAGGTTCCACAGGACGTACAGGGTGAGTCCGGTGACGGTGAAGCCGATGCGCGCGGCCCGCCGCGACGGCTGGGAGAGCGAGACGACCGTGGTCTCGTCGATCACCCAGTGCGCGGCGAGGGGCCTGACGGCCTTCGGCAGCGCGAGGAGCTGGGAGAGCCGCAGCCCGTAGAAGGCGTTGCGGGTGCCGAGGAAGAAGGCACCGGCGGCGGCCGTGAAGGGGTTGCCGCCCGCGGCGAGCGCGCCGACGAGGGCGAACTGCGAGGCGCCGGTGAAGACCAGCAGGCTGAGCGCGCAGGTCTGGAGCAGGCTGAGGCCGGAGCCCGCCGAGGTGACGCCGAAGGCGAACCCGGAGAGGCCGACGGCGACGCCGACCCCGAGGGCGTCGCGGACGACGGCCGCGTCGGGCTTCGCCGGGGCCGCGCCGTCGCGTATGACGGGGGATGCTGTCTGTTCTGCCACGTCAGGGACGGTACGGGAGCCGGAGCGGCCCGGTCTTGTACGTTCTTGCGCCCGCTCTCCCCCACGTCACCGGGGACGCGGTCCGGGATCACCCGGAGCGACGGGTGCTTCTCGGCGTGCCGCCCGCGCGGACCCCCCGCGCGCGTTGGTAGGCGCCCGGCGGGACCCCGACGCTGCGCGTGAAGTGGCGGTTGAGGTGCGACTGGTCGGTGAAGCCGACGGCGGCGGCCGCGTCCGCCGGGGACGTCCCCGCGTCGAGCAGCTGCCGGGCCCGGCGCACGCGCGCGTCCGTGAGCCAGGTGTGCGGCGGCATCCCGTACGCGGCCCGGAAGGCCCGCAGGAGGGCGAAGGGGCTGGTGTCGAGGTCGGCGGCCAGCCGCTCCAGGGTCGGCGGGCCCGTCAGCCGGTCCTCCAGGACGGCACGCGCGCGTGCGGCGTTGCGCGCGCCCGCCGAGTGCGGCGGGAGCGGGGTGATCGGCCCGCCGTGGCTGCGCAGCATCCGGGCCGTGACCAGCCGCAGCAGGCTGTCTGCGGCGAGGGCGTTGCCCTCCTCGGCGGCCCGGTGGACGCCGACGACGAGCCGGGCGGCGTACGGGTCGTCGATCACCGGCGAGGTGAAGCCGACCGATCCGCGCAGGGCGAGGGTGTCGGCGGCGATCGCGCGGACGATCTCCGCGTCGGGGTAGATCGTGCGGTAGGTCCAGCCCTCCGGCACGCCCGCGTGCCCGGTGTGCGAGGTGTCCGGGTTGACCAGGGCGATCTGCCCGGGACCGGCGTACACCAGGTCGTCGCGGTAGTGGAAGGCCTCGACGCCCTCGGTGATCGCGGCGAAGACGAAGCTCTCGTGCGTGTGCCGGGCGAACGCCTTGCGGATGTAGTGGGCGTGCAGCAGGTCGACGCCCGGCAGCTCGGCGTACTGCCAGTACCGTGCCCGCTCCCCGCTCGCCATGCTCCCATTCTGCGCCAGGGCCCGGCCGAGGACCGTCGCGAGAGGCTTCCCGGGCTTCTCCGGGCCGGCTCCCGGGCCGATGGCCCAGGCCAGGTCCGGGCCGGTCTCCCCGCCGCTCCGGTGCGGCTCCCGCCCGGCGGTCGTCCACAGGTCCCGGCGGTTGTCAGTGGCGGGGTGCACGATGGGGGGCATGGTCAGGTCCGCGCTCGACTCGTTCTCCCCCGCGACCCGCGGTTGGTTCACCGGGGCCTTCACCGCGCCCACGCCGGCGCAGGAGGGCGCCTGGAAGGCCATCGGCGAGGGCTCGGACGTGCTCGTCGTCGCCCCGACCGGCTCGGGCAAGACGCTGGCCGCCTTCCTGGCCTCGCTGGACCGGCTGGCGTCCGTGCCGCCGCCCGCCGAGGCGAAGAAGCGCTGCCGCGTGCTGTACGTGTCGCCGCTGAAGGCGCTCGCGGTGGACGTCGAGCGGAACCTGCGCTCCCCGCTGACCGGCATCCGCCACGAGTCGGTCCGGCTCGGGCTGCCGGAGCCGGACGTCCGGGTCGGGATCCGGTCCGGCGACACCCCGCCCGCCGAGCGCCGCGCGCTCGCCACCCGGCCGCCGGACATCCTGATCACCACCCCGGAGTCCCTCTTCCTGATGCTGACCTCGGCCACACGCGAGGCCCTGGCGGGTGTGGAGACGGTCATCCTGGACGAGGTCCACGCGGTCGCGGGCACCAAGCGCGGCGCCCACCTGGCGCTCTCCCTGGAGCGGCTCGACGAGCTGCTGCCCCGGCCCGCGCGCCGGATCGGCCTGTCGGCCACGGTCCGCCCGGTGGACGAGGTGGCCCGCTACCTCTCCCCCAAGCGCGCCGTGGAGATCGTCCAGCCGCCGTCGGGCAAGGAGTTCGACCTCTCCGTCGTGGTGCCCGTCGAGGACATGGGCGAGCTGGGCGGCTCCCCGGCCTCCGAGGGCAAGGACGGCGGCGACAAGCCGTCGATCTGGCCGCAGGTCGAGGAGCGCATCGCCGATCTCGTCCAGGCCCACCGTTCGACGATCGTCTTCGCCAACTCGCGCCGCCTCGCCGAGCGCCTCTGCAACCGGCTGAACGAGATCGCGTACGAGCGGGCCACCGGCGAACCGCTCCCCGAGGGCGGCCCGCCGGCCGAGGTCATGGCCCAGTCGGGGGCCGCGCACGGCGCCCCGGCGCTGCTCGCGCGGGCCCACCACGGCTCGGTGTCGAAGGAGCAGCGGGCCCAGGTGGAGGAGGACCTGAAGGCGGGCCGGCTGCCCGCCGTGGTCGCCACCTCCAGCCTGGAGCTGGGCATCGACATGGGCGCGGTCGACCTCGTCGTGCAGGTCGAGTCGCCGCCCTCGGTCGCCTCCGGGCTGCAGCGCGTGGGCCGCGCCGGACATCAGGTCGGCGCGGTGTCGACGGGCGTGGTCTTCCCCAAGTACCGCGGTGACCTGGTGCAGGCCGCGGTGGTCACCGAGCGCATGCGCTCCGGCTCCATCGAGTCGATGCGCGTCCCCGCGAACCCGCTGGACGTCCTGGCCCAGCAGCTGGTCGCCATGGTCGCGCTCGACAGCTGGCAGGTGGACGACCTGCTGGCCGTGGTGCGCCGCGCGGCCCCGTTCTCGTCGCTGCCGGAGTCGGCGTTCACCGGCGTCCTGGACATGCTCGCCGGGCGTTATCCCTCGGACGCCTTCGCCGAGCTGCGCCCGCGCGTGGTGTGGGACCGGGTGACCGGGACGGTCACCGGCCGGCCGGGCGCGCAGCGGCTCGCCGTCACCTCCGGCGGCACGATCCCCGACCGGGGCCTGTTCGGCGTGTTCCTGGCCGGCTCCGACCCGAAGAAGGGCGGCGGCCGGGTCGGGGAGCTCGACGAGGAGATGGTGTACGAGTCCCGGGTCGGCGACGTCTTCACGCTGGGCACCACCTCCTGGCGGATCGAGGACATCACCCGCGACCGGGTGCTCGTCACGCCCGCTCCCGGGGTGCCGGGCCGGCTGCCGTTCTGGAAGGGCGACCAGCTCGGCCGCCCCCTCGAACTGGGCCGGGCGGTCGGCGCGTTCCTCCGCGAGGTCGGGGCCCTGTCCGACGAGGACGCCCGGCTGCGGCTGCTCGCGGCCGGCCTGGACGCGTGGGCCGCGGACAACGTCATGGCGTACCTCCGGGAGCAGCGCGAGGCGTGCGGACACGTTCCGGACGACCGGACGATCCTCGTGGAGCGCTTCCGGGACGAGCTGGGCGACTGGCGGGTCGTCATCCACTCCCCCTTCGGCGCGCAGGTGCACGCCCCCTGGGCGCTGGCGCTCGGGGCCCGGCTGTCCGAGCGCTACGGCATGGACGCCCAGGTGATGCACGCCGACGACGGCATCGTGCTGCGCCTGCCGGACGCCGACCTGATGGGCCTGGAGATGGGCCTCGACCTCCTCGACCACGAGCCGGTGGACCCCGGCCGGCACCAGGACGCCACGTACGACGCCGACAAGGCCCCCATCGGCGCGGCCGACGCCCTCTTCGAGAAGGGCGAGATCGGTCAGATCGTCACCGACCAGGTGGGCGGCTCCGCGCTGTTCGCCTCCCGCTTCCGCGAGTGCGCGGCGCGCGCCCTGCTGCTGCCCAAGCGCAACCCGGGCAAGCGCACCCCGCTGTGGCAGCAGCGCCAGCGGGCCTCGCAGCTCCTCCAGGTCGCGAGCGAGTTCGGCTCGTTCCCGATCGTCCTGGAGGCCGTCCGCGAGTGCCTCCAGGACGTCTTCGACGTCCCCGGCCTGACGGAGCTGATGGGCGACATCGAAGCCCGCCGCGTCCGCCTCGTCGAGGTCACCACCCACGAGCCGTCCCCCTTCGCCCGCTCGCTGCTCTTCGGCTACGTGGCGCAGTTCCTGTACGAGGGGGACTCGCCGCTCGCCGAGCGCCGGGCGGCCGCGCTCTCCCTGGACTCCCGGCTGCTGGCCGAGCTGCTCGGCCAGGCGGAGCTGCGGGAGCTGCTGGACCCCGAGGTGCTGGCCGAGCTGGAGCGGGAGCTCCAGTGGCTGACCGAGGACCGGCGGATCAAGGACGCGGAGGGTGTCGCCGACCTGCTGCGGGTCCTGGGGCCGCTCACCGACGCCGAGCTCGCCGGGCGGGGTGCCGAGCCGGGCTGGGCACCGGACCTTGCGGCCGCGCGCCGCGCGGTCCGCGTGCGGATCGCGGGCCGGGAGCACTGGGCGGCGATCGAGGACTCCGGCCGGCTCCGCGACGCGCTGGGCACGGCCCTGCCCGTCGGTGTGCCCGAGGCCTTCACGGAGCCCGTCAAGGACCCGCTGGGCGACCTCCTCGCGCGGTACGCGCGCACGCACGGCCCGTTCACCTCGTCCGGCGCCGCCGCCCGCTTCGGCCTGGGCACGGCGGTCACGGACGGGGCACTCCAGCGGCTCGCCGCGTCGGGCCGGGTCGTCCAGGGCGAGTTCCACCCCTCCGGCATCGGCCAGGAGTGGTGCGACGCCACCGTCCTGCGCCGGCTGCGGCGCCGGTCCCTGGCGGCGCTGCGCCACGAGCTGGAGCCGGTGCCTCCGGCTGCCCTGGCGACCTTCCTGCCGCAGTGGCAGCACCTGGGGAGCAACAGCCTGCGCGGCATCGACGGTCTCGCCCGCGCCGTCGAGCAGCTCCAGGGAGCGCCCGTCCCCGCCTCGGCGCTGGAGAAGCTGATCCTGCCGTCGCGGGTCCGCGACTACGCGCCGACGCTGCTCGACGAGCTCACGACCACCGGCGAGGTGCTGTGGGCGGGCGCGGGCTCGCTCCCCGGCAAGGACGGCTGGGTGTCGCTCTACCTCGCCGACGCGGCCCCGCTGCTCCTGCCCGCGCCGCACCCGCTGGAGACGACCGCGCTGCACGAGTCGGTGCTGACGGTCCTCTCGGGCGGGTACGGCCTGTTCTTCCGCCAGATCGCCGACCAGGTCCGGGCCACCACGCACCCGGACGCGACGGACCCCCAGCTCGCCGACGCCCTGTGGGACCTGGCCTGGTCGGGCCGGCTCACCAACGACACCCTGGCGCCGCTGCGCGCGCTGCTCGGTTCGGGCCGCACGGCCGGGTCGACCGCCCACCGCGCGCGCCGGACGGTGCCCCGCGGCCGGTACGGCGCGCTGACCGCGTCCGCCCGACCCGTCTCCCGCACCGGCCCGCCCACGGTCTCCGGCCGCTGGTCGCTGCTGCCGCCCGTCGAGCCCGAGCCCACCCACCGCGCCCACGCCCTCGCCCGTACGCTCCTGGACCGGCACGGCGTGGTCACCCGCGGCGCGGTGGCCGCCGAGGGCGTCGAGGGCGGCTTCTCCGCCACGTACCGGATCCTGTCGGCCTTCGAGGACAGCGGGCAGGCCCGCCGCGGCTACGTGGTCGAGGGGCTCGGCGCGGCCCAGTTCGCGATGGACGGCGCCGTGGACCGGCTCCGGGCCGCCGCGACCGCCCGCGACCGGGGCGCCGAGGCCGCCGCGGGCCCCCGCGCCCTGGTGCTCGCCGCCGCCGACCCGGCGAACGCGTACGGCGCGGCCCTCTCCTGGCCCGAGCCGCCGACCGGTGCCGGGCACAAGCCGGGCCGCAAGGCGGGCGCGATGGTGGTCCTGGTCGACGGGGAGCTGACGCTGTACATGGAGCGCGGCGGCAAGACACTGCTCGCCTGGCCGGCCGATCCCGACGACCCGGCGATCACCGCCGCCGCCGAGGCCCTGGCCTCCGCCGCCCGCGGCGGCGCCCTGGGCACGGTCACCCTCGAACGCGTCAACGCCGTCCCGGCCCTCACCTCGCCGCTCGCCCGCCCCCTCGAAGCCGCCGGCTTCGTCGCCACCCCGAAGGGCCTGCGCCTCCGTCCCTGACCGCCCCCGCGCCGCGAACACCCCCGCTCCGCCCCGGGACCCCGCACAATGGACGGGTGCCCGAAGGAGACACCATCTGGCAGGTCGCCCACCGCCTGCACGCCGCGCTGGCGGGCCGGGTCCTGACCCGCGCCGACCTCCGCGTGCCCCGGTTCGCGACCTCCGACCTCACCGGCCGGACGGTCCTCGACGTCACTCCGCGCGGCAAGCACCTGCTCGCCCGGATCGAGGGCGGGCTGACCCTCCACTCGCATCTGCGGATGGACGGCGCCTGGCGCGTCCATCCGACCGGGGAGCGCCCGCGCGGCGGCCCGGAGCACCAGATCCGGGCGATCCTCGGCAACGCCGAGTCCACCGCGTACGGCTACCGGCTCCCGGTCCTGGAGCTGGTCCGCACCGCCGAGGAGTCCCGTGTGGTCGGCCACCTCGGCCCTGACCTCCTGGGCCCGGACTGGGACCCGGAGGAGGCCGTGCGCCGGCTGTGCGGGGACCCCGCGCGGCCGCTCGGGGAGGCGCTGCTGGACCAGCGCAACCTGGCCGGGATCGGCAACGTGTACAAGTCGGAGCTCGCCTTCCTCGCCGCCGTCTCGCCCTGGCTCCCGGTCGGGGACCTGGGCGACGACGTGCCCGAGCGGCTGGTGGCGACCGCCCACCGGCTGCTGGAGGCGAACAAGGAGCGCCCCGACCGCCGGACGACCACCACCGCGCGCTTTCCCGGCACCCCGCTCCACGTCTACGGCCGCGAGGGCCGCGCCTGTCTGCGCTGCGGCACGCGCGTCCGCAAGGCCGACGCCGAGCCGGGCAACGGCGACCGGATCACGTACTGGTGCCCGGGCTGCCAGCCGGGACCCACCCGGGGAGCATCGCGGGCGGGCTCCGTCTCCCGTACCCCGCACACTGATTGACGATCCGTCAGATCCGGTCGTACGGTCCGGGCATGACCCTCTCGGCGTACGACCTCACCGGCCGCTCCGCGTTCGTCACCGGCGCCGCGAGCGGGATCGGCCGCGCGACCGCGGTCCTCCTCGCCCAGGCCGGCGCCACCGTGCACTGCGCGGACCTCGACGCCCGCGGGCTCGGGGAGACCGCGGCCCTGATCGCCCGCGAGGGCGGCGCCGCGCACGTCCACGCCCTGGACGTCACGGACCGTACGGCCCTGGCGGCCGCCGTACGCGCGGCCGGCCCGCTCCACGTCATGGCCGCGGTCGCCGGGATCATGCACACCAGCCCGGTCCTGGAGACCCGCGACGAGGACCTCGACCGCGTCCTCGCGGTCAACTTCAAGGGCGTCCTGTACGCGTGCCAGGAGGCGGCGCGCTCGATGATCGCCTCCGGCACCCGGGGGTCGATCGTCACCATGGCATCGGGCGCGATGGACACCGCGAGCCCCGGACTGCTCTGCTACAGCGTCACCAAGGCGGCCGTGGTCCAGCTGACGAAGACCCTGGCGGTGGAGACGGGCCGGCACGGCATCCGGGTCAACGCGGTCGCCCCGGGCTGGATCCGCACGCCCATGACCGACCGCCACGAACCGGGTGCCCAGGAGCAGGCCGAGGCGGCGATGGTCCGCCACTCGCCCCTGGGGCGGGTCGGCGAGGCCGAGGACATCGCGCACGCGGTCCTCCACCTGGCCTCCGACGCCTCGTCGTTCACGACGGGCCAGATACTCCGCCCGAACGGCGGCGTCGCCATGCCCTGGTGACGACGGACCCGTGCCCGGCGACCGATCGCCGCGCCGACGCGGTGACGTGCACCGGCAGCAGGCTCAGTCCCCAGCCGCCCGCGATCACCGCGCCCTCCACGGGCCCGGTCTCACCCGGCACGAGGAGCAGGCGCACCAGCGCCCACCACCACAATCCCCCGGCCACCAGCCCGACCGCGACCAGCGCGAGCGTCACCGGCGGAAAACGTCGCCGTACCATGGCCGCCTCCTGCGGTCGACGCTAGACCGGCAGGATCACCCGGCGGGAGGGCGCACCGGGGGCAGCCCCGGCGCACGCCCTGCGTATCGCCACGGCGGGGCCGCCCTACACGCTCTCGGCGCTGAACATCCAGGCGTGCTTCTCGAGGTCGCCCGTCAGGGCGATGAGAAGGTCCTGGCTGATCGGATCGGGGTCGGCCGTCGCGTCGATCCGCTCCCGCATCCGGGCGGTGACGGCCCCCAGGGCGTCGACCAGGATCCGGACCGCGTCGACGTCCTTGATCCAGCCCTCCGGAACCTTGCCGACGGCGCTGGAGGAGGCCACGGTCGCCGCACGGCCGTCGGGGTTCACACCGAGCGCGGAGGCCCGCTCCGCCACGGTGTCGGAGTGCAGCCGTGCGGTGTCCACGACCTCGTCGAGCTGCAGATGAACGGAGCGGAACCGCGGCCCGACGACGTTCCAGTGGACCTGCTTGGCGACCAGGGCCAGGTCGACGAGGTCGACCAGCGCCCCCTGGAGGGCGTCGCCGACCGTCTTCAGGTCGGTCTCGGACAACGGGCTCTTCACCACGGACATGCTGAATCTCCAACCAGTCGTACGTTCCCCCACCATGGCACGCCTGTCCGGAATGCGGCATCTCAAACGAACCGGCCGGGGGAACCGCCCGGAGACGGAGAAAAGCCCCGGCGGGCGCCCCGTGGGGCACCGACCGGGGCTTCGCCCCACGTGCTTCGGTTCAGGCGGCGACGACGTCCACCGCTTCCGCGGGCGCCTTGATGGTCACCCGCTCGGTGGGCATGCCTGCCACCGACGTCACCGACACCGAATTGAGCCTCGGGCGCACCGGTGCCGGCACCGGTTCGCTCGACGCTGCCGACTCGGCCAGTTCGGCGAGCGACAGCTCGTCGCTCACTTCGCGCATGAGCTCGGACATCCGTACGTCCAGCGCGTCGCAGATCGCGGAGAGCAGCTCGGAGGAAGCCTCCTTCTGCCCCCGCTCCACCTCGGAGAGATAGCCGAGCGAGACTCGGGCGGACGAGGAGACTTCGCGCAGAGTACGGCCCTGGCGCTGGCGCTGCCGACGCAGCACGTCACCCAGCAGGCGACGGAGCAGAATCATCGGTGGCTCCCTCCTCGGACCGCGTAGCCGCATCCTTCACGCCCTACCGTACCGCCTCCCGCTGCGGCCGTGCGGGGAGCGATGTCGTGTTCACTCAGGGCTGCAAACATCAATTCCCCCCGTGGTGTTCCGTATCCTGTGCCCGCGCATTTCCCGAGAGTTCCTCGAGCAGCAGCGCCAGTACGCTCCGTACGCTCTCTCTACGAATGTCCGCACGGTCGCCGTTCAACCTCAACGAGACCACTTTCCCGGCGCCGGCGCCGGTCGCGGCCGGACCCGCGACCGCCACGTAGACGGTTCCGACGGCCTGGCCGTCCTGCGGATCGGGGCCGGCGACCCCGGTCGTCGAGATGCCCCAGTCGGCGCCGAGCCGGTCCCTGACACCCGCCGCCATCTGCAGCGCGACCTCGGGGTCCACGGCGCCGCGCTCGGCGAGCAGGGCCCGGTCGACGCCGAGGAGCGCGTGCTTGAGCGGGGTGGCGTAGGCGGTGACGGAGCCCAGGAAGGACTTCGAGGCGCCGGGGACGCCGGTGAGCTCGGCGGCCACCAGACCGCCCGTGAGCGACTCCGCCGCGGCGAGCGTGTGGTCACGCTCCGCGAGCAGCGCCAGCGCCCGGGCGGCCTCGGTCATCGCGTCGCCGTCTCCGCCCGGGCCGCCGCGCGTTCCTCGGCCAGCCCCTTGCGCCGCAGGACGACGGCCTGTCGCACATAGTCCAGACCGGTGACGACGGTCAGCACGACGGCCACCGCCATCACCCAGAAGCGCAGGGTGGCCAGGGGCCCGGTGAGCATGAGGACGTACATGCCGACCGCCGTGCCCTGCGCCAGCGTCTTCATCTTGCCGCCGCGGCTGGCGGGGATGACCCCGTGCCGGATGACCCAGAACCGCATGAGGGTGATCCCCAGCTCGCGGGCGAGGATGACTCCGGTCACCCACCAGGGCAGGTCGCCGAGGGAGGACAGACAGATGAGTCCGGCCGCCATGATCGCCTTGTCGGCGATCGGGTCGGCGATCTTCCCGAAGTCGGTGACCAGGTTGTACGCGCGGGCGAGGTGCCCGTCGAAGACGTCCGTGATCATGGCCACCGCGAACGCCGCCCACGCCCAGGCGCGCCACGCCGGGTCGTGCCCGCCGTCCTGGAGGAGCAGCACCACGAAGGCCGGCACGAGCACGAGCCGGATCATGGTGAGGATGTTGGCGATGTTCCACAGGCTGGCCTGGTTGACGGCCGCCGTGCCCAGCTTGCCGCGGGGCGCCGGCCTACCGGTCCCGCCCGTCGCGGATGCCGGGACTCCGGTCATCTGCCTGCCTCCTCGAAAAGACACTCGGCCACCAGGTCGACGCCTTCCGTGCCGACGACCTTCGCACTGACCATACGGCCCACGGCGAGGTCGGGGGCCACGCCGTCGGCTGTGGTGAGCACCACCTGTCCGTCGGTCTCGGGCGCCTGGTGGGCGGCGCGGCCGATCCAGCCGTCCTCCTCGTCGAAGGACTCGACGAGTACCTCCAGGGTCTCTCCCAGGCGCTCCTCCGCGCGCTGCGCGGTGAGCTCCTCGGCGAGCCGGGAGAGGTGGGCGAGCCGCTCGTCCACGACCTCCTGGTCGAGCTTGTGCTCGTACGTGGCGGCCTCGGTGCCGTCCTCGTCGGAGTAGCCGAAGACGCCGATGGCGTCGAGCCGGGCGTGGGTGACGAAGCGTTCCAGCTCGGCGAAGTCGGCCTCGGTCTCGCCCGGGAAGCCGACGATGAAGTTGGAGCGGGCACCGGCCGTCGGAGCCTTGGAGCGGATGGTCTCCAGGAGCTCCAGGAAGCGGTCGGTGTCGCCGAAGCGGCGCATGGCCCGCAGCACGTCCGGGGCGCTGTGCTGGAAGGAGAGGTCGAAGTAGGGCACGACCTTGTCGGTCGAGGTGAGGACGTCGATCAGCCCCGGCCGCATCTCGGCGGGCTGGAGGTAGCTGACGCGGACGCGCTCGATGCCGTCGACGGCGGCCAGCTCGGGCAGCAGGCTCTCCAGGAGCCGGATGTCGCCGAGGTCCTTGCCGTAGGAGGTGTTGTTCTCGGAGACCAGCATGACCTCCTTCACCCCCTGCTCGGCGAGCCAGCGCGTCTCGTTCAGGACGTCCGAGGGACGGCGCGAGACGAAGGAGCCGCGGAAGGAGGGGATGGCGCAGAAGGAGCAGCGGCGGTCGCAGCCGGAGGCCAGCTTCACCGAGGCGACGGGGCTGGTGTCGAGCCGGCGGCGGAGCGGGGCGCGGGGGCCGGAGGCGGGCGCCAGGCCCTCGGGGAGGTCCTCCGGGGCGTCGGCGGGGGCCTCGGCCACCGTGCCGTGTCCCGGCAGGGCCACGGCGGCGGCGGCCTCCTGGCGCTCCACGGGCGAGAGCGGCAGCAGCTTGCGGCGGTCACGCGGGGTGTGCGCCTCGACACTGCCCCCGTTGAGGATGGTCTGGAGGCGGTTGGAGATGTCGGCGTAGTCGTCGAAACCGAGGACGCCGTCGGCCTCCGGCAGGGCTTCGGCGAGCTCCTTGCCGTACCGCTCGGCCATGCAGCCGACGGCGACGACGGCCTGGGTCCTGCCGTGGTCCTTCAGATCATTGGCTTCGAGCAGGGCGTCGACGGAGTCCTTCTTGGCGGCCTCGACGAATCCGCAGGTGTTGACGACGGCGACGTCCGCTTCCTCAGCGTTCTCGACGAGCTCCCAGCCGTCCGCTGCCAAGCGGCCTGCGAGCTCCTCCGAGTCCACCTCGTTACGGGCGCAGCCAAGAGTGACAAGGGCGACGGTACGGCGTTCGGGCATGGACTCAAGACTACTTCGTCCCGGCCGTTACCCCGTCGCGCAGGGTTCACCTGCGCGACAGAGGTCACATCGGGGCCGTGGGGCCCGGGCTCAGCCGGCCTCGGGGTCGCCCTTGGTGTAGCTGAGCCGCTCGACCTGGCCGGATTCGAACTTGTCGGCGACCTTCTTGCCGTTCACGTAGAGCTCGATCGCGCCGGCGTTGCCGAGGACGAGGTCGACGCGCTCGTCGTCCTGGAAGGTCTTGGACTCGCCCTTGAGGAGCAGCCCGTCGAAGAGCAGCTTGCCGTCGTGGGCCTTCGCCGAGATCCAGCTCTTGTCGTCGACCGCGCTGAGCTTGACCGTCACCTTGTCCTGCGGGACGGCGGCGATCGCGCTCTCGGTAGGCTTCGGGGCGACGGGCTTGACCGGCTTCGGCTTGGCGGCCGAGCTCGCCTTCTCCGGAGCGGGGGCCGGGCCGCCGTCGGCGGCGGTGGTCCCCTTCGTGGCCTCGTTGCCGTCGAACATCGTGAAGCCGACGAAGCCGACGACGGCGACGATGGCCGCGACCATCGCGGCGGTCCAGTTGGGCCGCCTCGGTTCGGGGCGGATGCGTTCCGCCTCGAACAGCGGGGCGGCGGGGGTGGGCGCGGGACGGCCACCGTGCTCGGCGTCGTACTGCTCGATCAGCGCGGCCGGATCGAGCCCGACGGCGCGCGCGAGGGTACGGATGTGGCCGCGGGCGTAGACGTCGCCGCCACAGCGCGAGAAGTCGTCCTCCTCGATCGCGTGCACGATCGGGATCCGGACACGGGTGGAGGCACTGACCTCTTCGACGGTGAGACCGGCGGCGATGCGGGCCTGCTGGAGAGCGCGACCGATCGAGTCCCGGTCGTCTGCCGGGAACGTCCGGTCGTCTTCGGGGGAGTTGCCGATGGACACGAGAGCGCCTTTCGAGCGTGTAGCCACCTGCTGGACGTTCAGTCTATGGGTGGTACGAAAGGGTGGGGCAACCGGGCGGGTGCTGTTTGTACGCCATGAGGCTGGTTGTTCGCCATGGGGCTGGGACATCCTTCTGTCCCACCGTCCAACTTGACGTACGGCCAGGGGAAACGGTTGCCCTGCGTTCCCTTACGAGTGAGTCTCGGCCCGGTCTCGATCGGGTACGCGGAGGGGCGGAAGGGCGGCGGGGCACGCGCCCCACCGCTCCGGATGCCCCGCCTCCCGGCCGGCTACTCCCCCGACTCGCCGCGGATGACGGCCAGCACGCCGTCCAGCTCGTCGGGCTTCACCAGGACGTCCCGCGCCTTGGAGCCCTCGCTCGGTCCGACGATGTTCCTCGACTCCATCAGGTCCATCAGCCGGCCGGCCTTCGCGAAGCCCACGCGCAGCTTCCGCTGGAGCATCGACGTCGAACCGAACTGGGTCGAGACGACCAGCTCGGCGGCCTGGCACAGCAGGTCCAGGTCGTCGCCGATGTCCTCGTCGATCTCCTTCTTCTGCCGGGTGCCGACGGTGACGTCCTCGCGGAAGACGGGCGTCATCTGGTCCTTGCAGTGCCGGACGACGGCCGCGACCTCGTCCTCGGTGACGAAGGCACCCTGCATGCGGACGGGCTTGTTGGCGCCCATGGGCAGGAAGAGCCCGTCGCCCTTGCCGATGAGCTTCTCGGCACCCGGCTGGTCGAGGATGACGCGGCTGTCGGCGAGCGAGGAGGTGGCGAAGGCCAGCCGCGAGGGCACGTTCGCCTTGATGAGACCGGTGACGACGTCCACCGACGGCCGCTGGGTGGCGAGCACCAGGTGGATGCCGGCGGCGCGGGCCAACTGGGTGATGCGGACGATCGAGTCCTCGACGTCCCGGGGCGCGACCATCATCAGGTCGGCGAGCTCGTCGACGATGACCAGGAGGTACGGGTAGGGGTTGAGCTCGCGCTCGCTGCCCTCGGGCAGCTTGATCTTGCCGTCCCGGATCGCCTGGTTGAAGTCGTCGATGTGGCGGTAGCCGAACGCCGCCAGGTCGTCGTAGCGGAGGTCCATCTCCTTCACCACCCACTGGAGCGCCTCGGCGGCCCGCTTGGGGTTGGTGATGATCGGCGTGATCAGGTGCGGGATGCCCTCGTAGGCGGTGAGCTCCACCCGCTTGGGGTCGACCAGCACCATCCGGACGTCCTCGGGCGTCGCTCTTATCATGATCGACGTGATCAGGCAGTTGATGCACGAGGACTTGCCGGAGCCCGTGGCGCCGGCGACCAGGACGTGCGGCATCTTCGCCAGGTTGGCCATCTCGTAGCCGCCCTCGACGTTCTTGCCGAGCGCGACGAGCATCGGGTGGTCGTCCTCGGCCGCGGCCGCCAGCCGCAGCACGTCGCCGAGGTTGACCATCTCGCGGTCGCTGTTCGGGATCTCGATGCCGACCGCGGACTTGCCGGGGATCGGCGAGATGATCCGGACGTCGGGCGAGGCCACGGCGTACGCGATGTTCTTGGTGAGGGCCGTGATCTTCTCGACCTTCACGGCCGGGCCGAGCTCGACCTCGTAGCGCGTGACCGTCGGACCGCGGGTGAAGCCGGTGACGGCCGCGTCGACCTTGAACTCGGTGAAGACGTTGCTGAGGGCGTCCACGACGGCGTCGTTGGCGGCGCTGCGGGTCTTGCCCGGCCCGCCGCGCTCCAGCAGGTCGAGCGAGGGCAGCGCGTACGTGATGTCGCCGGCGAGCTGGAGCTGCTCGGCCCGCGGCGGCAGGTCGGTCGGCTCGGGCGCCGGCTTCGTCAGGTCCGGGACGCCGCCGCGCCGGTCGCCGCCGCGCGCGGGCGGCACGGGCGAGGCCGTCTTCCCGGACCGCTCCGCGGCGGCCGCGGCCACGGCGGCGTCCCGCTCGGCGGTGACGTCCTTGGTGAGGTCGGCGACGATCGGCGAGGGCGGCATGCCGTTGAGCACCGCGCCGTCCAGCGCGGCCGCCGCGGCCGCGGCGACGTCCACCGGGTCCATGCCGGGGTCGAAGGCGGGCGCCTCGCCGGAGCGGCGGGCGGCGCGGCCGCGGCGCTCCAGCATCTCGGCCTCGGCCCGGTCCACGTCGTACGGCTCCGCCGGGCCGGTGGCACGGCGCCGGGAGGGGCGCGGGGGCCGCGGCTGGGCGTCCCGCCACTCCTCGTCGTACTCCTCCGGCCCCTCGGCCTCCGGTTCGTACGCGGGTTCGACGAGGCCGAGTTTGGCGCCGAGGGCGCGCAGCCGCTGCGGGATCGCGTTGACGGGGGTCGCGGTGACGACGAGCAGGCCGAAGACGGTGAGCAGCACCAGCATCGGGACGGCGAGGACCTCGCCCATCATGAAGACGAGCGGCTGCGAGGCGGCCCAGCCGATGAGGCCGCCGGCGTCCTGCATGGCCCCGGTCCCGTCGCCGCGGCCAGGGGAGCCGCAGGCGATGTGCACCTGCCCGAGGACGCCGACGACGAGGGCGGAGAGTCCGATGACGATCCGGCCGTTGGCCTCGGGCTTCTCCGGATAGAGGATCAGCCGTACGGCGATCCCGGCGAGGAGCAGCGGGGCCAGCAGGTCCAGCCGGCCGAACGCGCCGGTGACCAGCATCTCGACGAGGTCGCCGACCGGACCGCGCAGATGGGACCAGGTTCCGGCGGCCACGATCAGTGCGAGGCCCAGGAGGAGCAGCGCGAGCCCGTCCTTGCGGTGGGCGGGGTCGAGGCCCTTGGCGCCGCGCCCTATCCCCCGGAACATCGCGCCGACGCCGTGGGCGAGTCCGAGCCAGGCACCGCGCACGAGCCGGTAGACGCCGCCGGTGGGCGACGGGGCGGGACGGGGCGGGGCCTTCTTCGCCGCCGTCTTGCGCGCGGGGGCGCGTCTGGCGGGCGCGGCCTTCTTCGCCGGCGCCTTCCTGGCGGGCGGTTTGGCGGCGGGCTTCGCGGGTGCCGCTTTCTTCGCGGCGCCCGTCGTACGACCGGCGCGCGGCTTCGCGGCGCCCGCCGTGCCCTGAGAACTCTTGCCGGACGTACGTGAAGCCATGATGCTGAGGTTACCGGTGAAGCATCGGGCTGTCCGCCTCACCCGAACGTGTCGCCCGTACCGGGGCGCGATGCTGACGGCCGATCACGCGGACCGGCCGTGCGGTGACGGTACGTCAGCCCTGGGCGGGCAGGCTCGATGCCGCGCCGGTACCCGGCTCCAGCGCGTCCAGCGCCCGGCGCAACCCGGTGAGCTTGCGCTCCAGATGGGCGGCGGTGGCCACGGCCGCGGCGTCGGCCGAATCGTCGTCGAGCTGCTTCGACAGCGCCTCCGCCTGCTCCTCGACCGCCGCGAGGCGGGCGGAGAGCTCGGCGAGCAGACCCGCGGACTCCTTGCCCTGACCGCTGTCGCCGCCGCCCTCCAACTGCAGCCGCAGCAGGGCGGCCTGCTCGCGCAGCTTGCAGTTCTTCATGTAGAGCTCGACGAAGACCGAGACCTTGGCGCGCAGCACCCACGGGTCGAAGGGCTTGGAGATGTAGTCGACGGCGCCGGCCGCGTACCCGCGGAAGGTGTGGTGGGGGCCGTGGTTGATGGCGGTGAGGAAGATGATCGGGATGTCCCGGGTCCGCTCCCGCCGCTTGATGTGGGCGGCCGTCTCGAAACCGTCCATTCCCGGCATCTGGACGTCGAGCAGGATGACCGCGAAGTCGTCCGTCAACAGCGCCTTGAGCGCTTCCTCCCCGGACGATGCCCGCACCAGCGTCTGATCGAGCGCGGAGAGAATGGCCTCCAGCGCCAGCAGATTCTCCGGCCGGTCATCGACCAGGAGGATCTTGGCCTTCTGCACCATGCCCCGTCCTCCTCGCCCCGGCAACGGCTCTCCCCGGCTCCCGTGACCGGGGGAAGCACCGGGCGCCGCCCCAGAGGACGACTCCCTGACGCCGTCCGTCCTTGTGCCGGTCATCGTAGCCGCACCCCGCCCGTCGCCACACCCTGTCACCGCGATGTCACTGTGCACGTACCGGAAACGCGGTGGGAGACCAGAAGGTTCCCCGTATCCGGCCCTCTCACACACCCCCGGCGACGTCGGCCCGACGGAACCCGGGGGGCCGCGCGACGGACCGCGCGGACCCCCGGTCCCGGCTCACTCGCCCCGCATCCACTGCTCCATCACCGACAGCAGATGGTCGGGGTCGACCGGCTTGGTGACGTAGGCCGAGGCGCCCGACTCGATCGCCTTCTCCTTGTCGCCCTTCATCGCCTTCGCGGTGAGGGCGATGATCGGCAGCCCCGCGAACTGCGGCATCCGCCGGATCGCGGTCGTCGTGGCGTACCCGTCCATCTCCGGCATCATGATGTCCATCAGGACGACCGTCACGTCGTCGTTCTGCTCCAGGACCTCGATGCCCTCCCGCCCGTTCTCCGCGTAGAGCACCGCGAGCCCGTGCTGCTCCAGGACGCTGGTGAGCGCGAAGACGTTGCGGATGTCGTCGTCGACGATCAGCACCCGCTCGCCGGAGAAGTCGAACGTGCGGCGCGGCTCGACCGCCTCCTCCTGTTCCGCCCGGTCCGGCTCCGCCTGTCGCCCGGGCCGCCCCGACGCGCCGTTCCGCGCCCCGGTCGCCTCCGCGGCGGCCTTGCGCCGGTGCCGGAAGAGAGCGCCGGCGCCGGAGCGCGCCTCGGCCCGCACCGGCGGCGCGAAGTGCGGGAACGGGTCGACCGCCCCGCCCATGCCGTCCTCGGCCCCGTGCTGCGGGTCCTCGGCGTCCGCCCCGCCCTGCCCGTGCCCCTGCGTCGGCGGCTCGGTCGGGCTCAGCGGCAGGTAGAGCGTGAACGTCGAGCCACGGCCCGGCTCGCTCGCCGCGAAGATCTCGCCGCCCAGCAGACGGGCGATCTCCCGGCTGATCGACAGGCCCAGGCCCGTGCCGCCGTACTTCCGGCTGGTCGTGCCGTCGGCCTGCTTGAACGCCTCGAAGATGACGCGCATCTTGCCGGCGGCGATGCCGATGCCGGTGTCGGTCACCGAGAACGCGATGAGCGCCGCCTCCGGGTCGCGCAGCGAACCGGCCTCCAGGAGCTGCTCGCGGATCGACTGCGGCACGTCCGCGCCCGCCGGCCGGATCACCAGCTCCACCGCGCCCGTGTCGGTGAACTTCACCGCGTTGGACAGCAGGTTGCGCAGCACCTGGAGCAACCGCTGCTCGTCGGTGTGGAGCGTGGCCGGCAGCTCGGGCGAGACCCGCACCGAGAAGTCGAGGCCCTTCTCCGCGGTGAGCGGACGGAAGGTGGCCTCCACGTAGTCCACCAGCTGGACGAGCGCGATCCGGGTCGGCGACACGTCCATCTTGCCCGCCTCGACCTTGGAGAGGTCGAGGATGTCGTTGATCAGCTGGAGCAGGTCCGAACCCGCCCCGTGGATCGTCTCGGCGAACTCGACCTGCTTCGGCGTCAGGTTCGTCTCGGCGTTGTCCGCGAGCAACTTGGCGAGGATCAGCAGCGAGTTGAGCGGCGTGCGCAGCTCGTGCGACATGTTCGCCAGGAACTCCGACTTGTAGCGCATGGAGACCGCGAGCTGTTCGGCACGCTCCTCCAGCACCTGCCGGGCCTCCTCGATCTCGGTGTTCTTCACCTCGATGTCGCGGTTCTGCCGGGCCAGCAGCTCGGCCTTCTCCTCCAGCTCCAGGTTGGAGCCCTGCAGCTCCTTCTGCCGGTGCTCCAGCTCCGCCGACCGTTCCTTCAGCTGCTCGGTGAGCTCCTGCGACTGCTGGAGCAGCACCTCGGTCTTGGTGTTGACGCTGATGGTGTTGACGGTCGTCGCGATCAGCTCGGCGAGCTGATTGAGGAAGTCCCGCTGGATCTGGGTGAACGGCTGGAACGACGCCAGCTCGATGACCCCGAGGACCTTCCCCTCGAAGAGCACCGGCAGCACGATCACGTGCGCGGGCGCGGCCTCGCCGAGACCCGACGAGATCTTCAGGTACCCCGGCGGCACGTTGACCTGGATCGTCCGCTTCTCCTCCGCGGCCGTCCCGATGAGGGTCTCGCCGGGGCGGAACGAGGTCGGCATGGACCCGGTGGAGTAGCCGTAACTCCCCCGCATCCGCAGCTCGTACGAGCCGTCGCCCTCTCCCACCAATTCGGCGTCGCCGTGCGCCTGGCCGGTCGGCACCGCCACGAAGAAGGCGCCGTGCTGCGCCGAGACCACCGGCGTCAGCTCGCTCATGATGAGCGAGGCGACGTCGTCCAGGTCCCGGCGGCCCTGCATGAGACCGGAGATGCGGGCCAGGTTGCCCTTCAGCCAGTCCTGCTCCTCGTTGGCGAGGGTGGTGTCGCGCAGGTTGGCGATCATCGTGTTGATGTTGTCCTGGAGGGCCTGGATCTCGCCCGCCGCGTCCACGCCGTCGATCTTGAGGTTGAGGTCGCCCCGGGTGACCGCCGTGGCGACGGCCGCGATGGCCCGCACCTGGCGGGTCAGGTTCCCGGCCATCTCGTTCACGGACTCGGTCAGGTCCCGCCAGGTCCCGTCGACGTCCCGCACGCGCGCCTGGCCGCCGAGGATGCCCTCCGTGCCCACCTCGCGGGCCACGCGCGTGACCTCCTCGGCGAAGTTCGACAGCTGGTCGACCATCGTGTTGATGGTGTTCTTCAGCTCCTGGATCTCACCGCGCGCGTCGATGTCGATCTTCTTGGTGAGGTCGCCCTTGGCGATCGCGGTGGTGACCGCGGCGATCTGGCGCACCTGACCGGTGAGGTTGGAGGCCATCGAGTTCACCGACTCGGTGAGGTCCTTCCAGGTGCCCGAGACGCCCGGCACGCGGGCCTGGCCGCCCAGCTCGCCCTCGGTGCCCACCTCGCGGGCCACGCGCGTGACCTCGTCCGCGAACGACGACAGGGTCGTCACCATCGTGTTGACGGTCTCGGCGAGTTCGGCGACCTCGCCGCGCGCCTCGACCGTCACCTTCTTCGTCAGATCGCCGTTGGCGACGGCGGCCGAGACCCGGGAGATGTTCCGCACCTGGCTGGTCAGATTGTTGGCCATCAGGTTGACGTTGTCGCTGAGGTCCTTCCACGTGCCCGTGACACCGCGCACGCGTGCCTGACCGCCGAGGATGCCCTCCGTACCCACCTCGCGGGCCACGCGCGTGACCTCGTCCGCGAAGTTCGACAGCTGGTCCACCATCGTGTTGACGGTCGTCACCAGCTCCAGGATCTCGCCCCGGGCGTCGACCGTGATCTTCTTCGACAGGTCGCCCATGGCGACCGCCGTCGTGACCTCGGCGATGTTCCGCACCTGGATGGTGAGGTTGTTCGCCATGAAGTTCACCGACTGGGTGAGGTCCTTCCAGGTGCCGGAGACACCCTGCACCTCGGCCTGGCCGCCCAGCATGCCCTCGGTGCCCACCTCGCGGGCCACCCGGGTGACCTGCTCGGCGAAGTTCGAGAGCTGGTCCACCATCGTGTTGAGGGTGTTCTTCAGCTCCAGGATCTCGCCGCGCGCGTCCACGTCGATCTTCTGCGACAGGTCACCGCGCGCGACCGCCGTGGCGACCTGCGCGATGTTGCGGACCTGGGTGGTGAGGTTGCCGGCCATGCCGTTCACCGAGTCGGTCAGGTCCCGCCACACACCGGCCACGCCCGGCACCTGCGCCTGACCGCCGAGGCGCCCGTCCGTGCCCACCTCGCGGGCCACCCGGGTCACCTGGTCCGCGAAGGCGGAGAGCTGGTCGACCATCGTGTTGATGGTGTTCTTCAGCTCCAGGATCTCGCCGCGCGCGTCCACGTCGATCTTCTGCGACAGGTCACCGCGGGCCACCGCCGTCGTCACCTGGGCGATCTGCCGCACCTGCGAGGTCAGGTTGCCGGCCATGAAGTTCACGGAGTCCGTGAGCTCGCGCCAGCGGCCGGAGACCCCGTCCACCCGCGCCTGGCCGCCGAGGCGGCCCTCCGTGCCCACGTCCCGGGCCATCCGCGTCACCTGGTCGGCGAACGAGGACAGCTGCGACACCATCGTGTTGACGGTGTTCTTCAGCTCCAGCATCTCGCCGGCCACGTCGACCGTGACCTTCTGCGACAGGTCGCCGTTGGCCACCGCCGTCGTCACCTGCGCGATGTCCCGCACCTGACCGGTCAGGTTGCGGAAGGCCGTGTTCACCGAGTCGGTGAGGTCCTTCCACGTGCCCGCCGCGCCCGGCACCTCGGCCTGGCCGCCGAGCAGACCCTCGACGCCTACCTCCCGGGCCACCCGGGTCACCTCGGAACCGAACGCCGACAGCTGGTCCACCATCGTGTTGACGGTGTTCTTCAGCTCCAGCATCTCGCCGGCCACGTCGACCGTGACCTTCTGCGACAGGTCGCCGTTGGCCACCGCCGTCGTCACCTGCGCGATGTCCCGCACCTGCGTGGTGATGTTCCGGAACACCGTGTTGACGGAGTCCGTGAGGTCCTTCCACGTCCCCGCCGCGCCCGGCACCTGCGCCTGGCCGCCGAGCAGGCCCTGCGCGCCGACCTCCCCCGACACCCGGGTCACCTCGTCGGCGAACGTCCGCAGCGTCTCGGTCATCTGGTTGATCGTGTCCGCCAGCTGCGCGATCTCCCCGCGCGCGGAGACCCGCACCTTCTGCGACAGGTCGCCGTTGGCGACCGCCGTCGTCACCTCGGCGATGCCCCGCACCTGGTTGGTCAGGTTGCCGGCCATCGTGTTGACGGAGTCGGTGAGGTCCTTCCAGACGCCCGCGACGCCCGCCACCTCGGCCTGACCGCCGAGCTCGCCCTCCGTGCCCACCTCGCGCGCGACGCGGGTCACCTCGGAGGAGAACGAGGACAGCTGGTCCACCATCCGGTTGACGGTGTTCTTCAGCTCCAGCATCTCGCCGGCGACGTTCGCGGTGACCTTCTGCGACAGGTCGCCGTCCGCCACCGCCGTCGTCACCAGGGCGATGTCCCGCACCTGGGCCGTCAGCCGGTTCGCCATCGTGTTGACGGAGTCCGTGAGGTCCTTCCACGAACCCGACACCCCGCGCACCTGCGCCTGACCGCCCAGCTTGCCGTCGGTGCCCACCTCGACGGCGACCCGGGTCACCTCGGAGGCGAACACCGACAACTGGTCGACCAGGTTGTTCGCGGTCCGCGCGACCTTCAGGAACTCCCCGCGCAGCGGCCGTACGGCCCCGTCGGAACCCTCCGAACGCAGGTCCATCCGCTGGTCCAGGTCGCCCTCGGCCACCGCCGACAGGACCCGCCCCACCTCGGACACCGGCCGCGCCAGATCGTCGACGAGCGCGTTCGCGGCCTCGATCGCCGCCGCCCACGCCCCCTCGCTGGCCCCGGCCTCCAGCCGCTCGGACAGCTTGCCCTCGCGCCCCACCACCCGGCGGACCCGCGACAGCTCCCCGGTGACGTGCATCTGCCGGTCGGCGACCTCGTTGAACACCGCGGAGATCTCCGCCATGACCCCGTCGCCGGAGACCGTCAGCCGCCTGCGGAAGTTCCCGTCCCGCATCGACACCAGCGCGGACAGCAGCCGCTCCAGCGCCGCCGCGTCCACCTGAACCGTCCCCCCACGGGAACGCCCGCCCCTCGCGCGCGTGCCACTGCCTCCGCCGCGCCGCGCCGCCGTGCCAGACTCCACCGTGTCCCTCCCGAAAGGGGTCGACCGTTCCGCTCCGACTTCCGCCGGTAGCCTGCCCAGTGTTTCACCGTGCCCGAACCAGGCGATAACAGTTCGGCAGCTTCGCACAGGGTCCCTACCCCCGAGGGACGGAATCAGCGGTGACCGGCATCCGCTCGGACAGCGAAGGTAAGTAACCTGGCTTCCGGCTGTCCAACCGCCCCGGTCCGCCCGGCGGGGGCGGTGTGGTGCGCGCACGACCACCGGGCAGCGGGAGGGACAGACCGAGCATGGCAGAGCCGGGCGTCGAGACGCGTACGAGGAGTGCTGTGATCACCGCGCGGGCGACTGCCAGCTTCGAGCCCGTCGGGCGGTCCGTCGCGGCCGCACGCGCGTTCGTCAGGGACACCCTCCAGGGCTGGGGGCACCCCGAGCTCGTGGACGACGCCGTCGTCCTCACCAGCGAGCTCGTCACCAACGCCGTCATCCACGCCGGCACCTCCGCGGAGGTCCTCTGCCTCCGCTCCGACGACAGCGTCCGCGTCGAGGTCGCCGACCGCTACCCCGAACGAGAGATCCCCGTCCAGAGCGGCCGGACCCTCGGCAGCCCCGACCGCGAGAACGGCCGCGGCCTGCTGCTCTGCGCCGCACTCGCCCACCGCTGGGGCGTCGACTACTCCCCCACCCGCAAGCACGTCTGGTTCCACCTCGACCTGCCGCAGCGCCCGGTGGGCACCCGCTCCGCCGGCCCCGTCCTGCCCGACGCCCTCCTCCCGGTCACCGACAGCCGCGTCCGCGTCGCCGTCGTCCAGATCGACCGCGGCGGCACCGTCACCGCCTGGAACGAGGACGCCGAGGAACTCTTCGGATACGCCTCCGACCAGGTCACCGGCAAACCCCTCGGCGACCTCGCCGCCTGGCCCCACACCCCCGGCATCGGCACCGGCCTCGCCGAGGCCCTGCGCCTCTCCCGCTGGGAGGGCAGCTACGGCATCCGCTGCGCCGACGGCCGCGTCATCCCCGTCTACGCCTCGCACCTGCGCGTCCGCGACGCCCAGGGCGAGCCCTCCACCGTCTGCCTGCTGGTCCGCGAGCACGAGCGGGCCGTCCTCCAGACGCCGCACCGCCCCGCCGCCGAGCCGGGCGCGGAGAGCCGCGCCGCCGACCCGTTCGAGGTCTTCATCGGCTCCCCCGCCCCCGACGACCTCGACGGCCTCCTCCAGCGCACCGTCGAACGCGCCCGCGACATGCTCGACGGCGACGCCGCCTTCCTGCTGCTCGCCACCGACGACGAGACGGAACTGGAGGTACGGGCCACCACCGGGCTCCCCGCGGCCCGCCAGCGGTTCGCCCGCGTCCCCGTCGAGACCGGCGCCAGCCGCTACGGCTCCGCCCGCATGCCCGCCGTCCACGAGGACCTCGCCGCCGTCCCCGGCGCCGTACCGCTCCTCGAGGGCACCGGCATGCGCGCGGTCGTCACCGTCCCGCTCAAGGTGGAGGGCCGCCTCACCGGCTCCCTCGGCGTCGCCGCCGAGGCCGCGAACCGCTACTCCAACGAGGAGGCCCTGCGCCTCCAGTTCGCCGCCGACCGCATCGCCCTCGCCGTGGAGTCCGCCCGCCTGGGCGAACTGGAACGCCTGCGCCGCGGCTCCCTCAGCTTCCTCGTCGAGGCGTCCGACCTGCTGGCCGGCACCCTCGACCGCGACCAGACCCTGGCCCTGATGGCCCAGATGACGGTCCCCACCCTCGCGACCTGGTGCGCGGTCTACACGATCGCCGACCAGTCCTCCGACCCGTACCTCTCGTTCGTGCTCCACGAGGACGAGGACCGCATCGACGGCCTCAAGGAGCTGCTCTCCTCGATCGCGCCGCCGGAGCCCGTGACGTCCTTCGGCGCCCGCGCCTGGACCGCACCGGCCGACGCCGCGCACCGCGCCGCGCTCACGGCCTCGGTCCGCGCCCTCGACCACCCCGCGGGCCCGCTCTCCTCCGGCATCGACACCACCCTCGCCACGGCCGGCACGGTCGCCGGCGAGACGGTCGTCCTGCCGCTGGTCGCCCGCAACCGCGTGATCGGCATGCTGACGCTCGGCCGGCCGGCCGAGGACCACTTCCGCCAGGAGATCCTGGAGCTCGCGGAGGACCTCTCCCGCCGGGCCGCCCTGGCCCTGGACAACGCCCGCCTCTACTCGGAGCGCGTGGCGATCAGCCAGTCCCTCCAGCGCAGCCTCCTGCCACCCGGCCTCCCCGACATCCCGGGCGTCGAGGTCGACGTCATCTACCGGGCCGCGGGCGAGGGCAACGAGGTCGGCGGCGACTTCTACGACCTCTTCCCCATCCGCGACGGCGCCTACGGCTTCGCCATCGGCGACGTCTGCGGCACGGGCCCGCAGGCCGCCGCCGTCACCGGCCTGGCCCGCCACGCCCTGCGCCTCCTGGCCCGCGAGGGCTTCGGCGGCCCGGCCGTCCTGGAGCGCCTCAACGCGGCGATCCTCGACGAGGGCGACCGCAGCCGCTTCCTCACCCTCCTCTACGGCGAGATGCGCCCGCAGCCCGACGGCTCGGCGATCCTCAAGGTCGTCTGCGCCGGCCATCCCCTGCCGCTGCGCCTCCGCCCGGACGGCACCGTCCTCCCGGCTGCGGAGCCCCAGCCCCTGCTGGGCGTGATGGAGGACCTGGAGCTGTACGAGCAGACCGTCACCCTCGAACCGGGCGACGTCCTCCTCTGCGTCACGGACGGCGTGACGGAGCGCCGCGAGGGCACCCGGATGCTCGGTGACGACGGCCTCGCCGAAGTCCTCAAGAGCTGTACGGGCCTCACCGCCGGCGCGGTCACCTCCCGCATCCTGCGGGCCGTCGAGCGCTTCGCCCAGGCTCCCGCCTCCGACGACATGGCCATCCTCGCCATGCGTCTCCGCGAGCCCGACCCCAGCTGAGCCCCGGGCGGGCCGGCCCTCCTCGTGAGGGCCGGCTTCCGCGCCCCCGTACGCCAACGCAAAAAGGCCCCGCCAAATGGCGGGGCCTTTTTCTCTGAGCCCTTTAACGGAATCGAACCGTTGACCTTCTCCTTACCATGGAGACGCTCTACCGACTGAGCTAAAAGGGCGGGTGTTCGGCGGCGTCCTACTCTCCCACAGGGTCCCCCCTGCAGTACCATCGGCGCTGAAAGGCTTAGCTTCCGGGTTCGGAATGTAACCGGGCGTTTCCCTAACGCTATGACCACCGAAACTCTATGAAGTTGAACTCGACCGGCAAAGGGAGTTCATTGCTTCAGAACTAACACAGTGGACGCGAGCAACTGAGGACAAGCCCTCGGCCTATTAGTACCGGTCAGCTCCACCCATTACTGGGCTTCCACAT